>CAKPKQ010000004.1 GCA_934167305.1 uncultured Clostridia bacterium
AGATAGAATTTTAGTAGAAACTGATAGCCCATATTTGGCACCAGAGCCTAAAAGAGGCACAAGAAATGATTCCTCAAATGTAATATATATGATTAAAAAAATTGCAGAGGTTAAAAACGTGCCAGAAGAGCAAGTAGCTCATGCTACATATAATAATGCTATAAAAATATTTAAAATAAACGCCAATTGATATATCAATTGACGTTTTTTTAAGCTTTACACAGATTGTGAAATAACTGTGCATTATGATATCTATTTATTAAAATCAACTTTAACATTTTTTCTAGCTTCTTGATTATCGACTTCAAATAAGTTTTCTGGTGTGAAATGAAACATTGATGCAATAATATTTGAAGGAAATTTTTCAAGTTCAGTATTATATTTTGTAACAGAATCATTATAAAATTGTCTAGAATAAGAAATTTTATCTTCTGTTTCAGATAATTCTGATTGTAAATTAGTAAAGTTTTGGCTTGCTTTTAAATCTGGGTAAGATTCTGAAACAGCCATAATTGTTTTTAATGTACCAGCTAATTCATTATCTAATTTAGCTTTTTCATCAATAGTTTTTGCATTTGCCCAAGAAGTACGAAGTTCAGCAATTTTAGTTAAAGTTTCAGATTCATGTGTCATATAACCTTTTACTGTTTCTACTAAATTTGGAATCAAGTCAAATCTTCTTTGAAGTTGTACATCCATTTGGCTAAAAGAATTTTTAGTACGTTGCCTTAATGTTACTAATTTATTATAAGCAGAAATAACGAATAATACTAGAATAATTAAGATTGCTAAAATAATCCACAACATATAATTCACTCCTTTATAATAATATTATGAAATAATATTATCATATATTAAAATATTATACAATAAAATTTTAAAAATAATCATAATCTTGTACAAGCAGACATATAATGTAGTATATGCAATGATTTGACAAATATACCAAAAAATGTAAAAAACTTAAAAGCTTAGAGCTTACGGAAACACATAAAAAGGCATAAAAATTTGACAAACATTTCTAAAGATGGTATAATATAGATGTTGCTTTTAAAGGAGGGAACAAAATAAATATGAAAAAAGATGATAAAGCATCAATATCGCTGAAAAAAATAATAAGTATTAGCATTTTATTTATTTTTATAATGACAGCAGCTGTTGCGGCAGGAAACGTAAAATTAAACAATGTTAAAATTATTTTAGCTAGTGGTTACGAAATGAATGTATTAACTAGTAAAACAAAAGTATCAGACATATTAGATGACAATCATATTATATTATTAGAAGATGAAAAGGTATTACCTGATTTAGACTCAGAATTATCAGATAATAATACAATAAAAATTTCTAAAGCTGATGATGTTGAAATAGAAACACCAGAAGTTATAGAAACATCAGAAACTATTACAAAAGAAGAAATACTAAAAAATTATGACACAATAATAGAAAAAATTGTAGTAGAAAAAGTTACAATACCTTTTGAAACAATTACAAAAAATAAGGCATCTGGTTCTGGATCAAAACAAAACCAAATAGTACAATATGGTGTAAACGGAGTTAAAGAAGTAACTTACAAAGTTAAATATCAAAATGATGTTGAAATAGAAAAGAAAGAAATTTCTTCAAAAATAATAAAAGAACCAGTAAATAAAATTGTAGAAGTAAGAAACAAACAAGTAACATCAAGAGGTGGCACAACTACAAGATATGGTGGTAAATGGACATATTCAGAAGCAGAACTTGACTTATTATGTGCTATAACAGCACAAGAAGCTTGCTCAAGCTATAATGCAGCATTAGCAGTTATAACATGTGCAGCAAACAGAGCAGAAAGCAGCAGATGGAGATATAATGGTACAGACCCATTAAGCCAATATAAAGCAAGAGGACAATTCTGTTACTCAATAGATAACCACTGGAGAAGAAGATTAAATGGAAATTACCCAGCATATGTAAAACAAGCGGTAATAGATGCATTAAACGGAAAAAGAAACCACAATTACTTATCATTTAGATCAGCAGGTTATGCAAGCGGAGTAAACATAGGTGGTAACGTATATTTTAACGCAATGTAATTAAAAAAGTTCCTATTCACAGGAACTTTTTTTATGCTTATAAATAAGTCCGCACAGGCACAAAACTTACTCTTGAACTAAAAGAAATAATATGATATATTATGCACACAAGGAGAAAAAATTATGAAATTAATTTCATGGAATGTAAATGGGCTAAGAGCAGCTATAAAAAAAGGTTTCAAAGAGTTTTTTGAACAAGAAGATGCAGACATATTTTGCATACAAGAAACAAAAATGCAACAAGACCAAATAGATGAAGAAATTGAGAATATATTTAAAGAATATAATAGCTATTGGAATAGTGCAGTAAAAAAAGGATATTCAGGAACAGCAGTTTTCACGAAACAAAAGCCAATTAATGTCACATATGGTATAGGAAAAGAAGAACACGACCAAGAAGGAAGAGTAATAACACTAGAATTTGAAAAGTTTTATTTAATAAATTGTTATACTCCAAATTCAAAAAGAGAACTTGAAAGACTGGACTATAGAATGACATGGGAAGACGAAATGAGAAATTACTTATTGAAATTAAATGAAACAAAGCCAGTAATTCTATGTGGAGATTTAAATGTAGCCCATGAAGAAATAGACTTAAAAAATCCAAAAACAAACAGACATAATGCAGGATTTACAGACGAAGAAAGAAATAAGATGACAGAGCTATTAAACTCAGGATTCACAGACACATTTAGGTACTTATACCCAACAAAAGAAAACTGCTACACATGGTGGTCATATATGTTCAACGCAAGAGCAAACAATGCAGGGTGGAGAATAGACTACTTCATAGTATCAAAAACAATAGAAAACAAAATACAAGAAGCAACAATATACTCACAAACACAAGGCAGTGACCACTGCCCAGTTGGTGTCAGTTTGGGGACGTTTCTTTAACTGACAAAAATGTCACTTCGGGGACGTATCTTCAACTGACAAAAATGTCACTTGGGGGACACATCTTCAGCTGACATTGTAGAGAATAAAAGTATATTATAAAATAAAATAGCCAAAAGTTTGAGGGCGAGGCAATAGGGGGATAAACTAAAATAAGATGTGTCCCCAGACTGACAAAAATGTCAGTTAAAGAAACGTCCCCAAACTGACAAATAGGAGGAGAATATGGATGAGAAGAGAAGAGGACTAAAGTGGTTTTATTGGTTTAGCCTTGGTACTGCTATTATTGCAGTTTATAAATTGTTAGATAATTTTGGCCAAATTACAGAGTGGCTTGCTGGGCTTGCAAATATTTTGATGCCATTTATTATGGGATTGTTAATTGCTTATTTATTTTATATTCCTTGTAGAAAGGTTGAAAGCTGGTATAGAAGGTCAAAAAAATTGAAGCTTGTGCAAAGAAAAGCTAGAATTTTTTCTATTATTACTGTGTACATTATTGCAATTTTACTAATTATATTAGTGCTAAATTTTGTGGTCCCAGCAATATCAAAAAGCATTGGGGATTTTGTTTCAAACTTTGGTGTTTATTATAATAATACAATGAATGCTATAAATGAGTTGCCAGAGGATTCGATTTTTAAAGATGAGACAGTTTTGAATGCAATAAAAGGCATTGGAGAAGTTGATATTAAGCAATACTTAAATTTAGAAAAACTTGCTGAATATGCAAAGGGAGCTATAAATATAGTAAATAGTATTTTTGACATATTTGTTTCTTTGATAGTGTCTGTTTATTTATTAGCTGAAAGAAGAAAAATTTTAGAGTTCTTTAGAAAAATAACAGCTGCGTTGTTTAAGAAAGATAAATATGAGCTTATTGCAAGATATTTTAATAAGTCGAATGAAGTATTTTTCAGTTTTATTTCTGGCCAAGTTTTAGATGCAATAGTTGTAGGGGCTTTAACATCAATTGCAATGTCTATAATTGGAGTTAAATATTCAATTTTATTAGGGTTTTTAATTGGATTGTTTAATTTGATTCCATATTTTGGAGCAATTATTGCAGTGACTGTTGCTATACTTATTACTATTTTTACAGGTGGAGTTGGTCAAGCAATTGCAATGGCTATAGTTGTTATAGTATTACAACAGATTGATGCTAATATTATTAATCCTAAAATAATTGGAGATTCATTGTCAATAAGCCCACTTTTGGTAATTTTTGCAGTTACAGTTGGAGGTGCATATTTTGGAGTACTTGGAATGTTTTTAGCTGTTCCAGTATTTACAGTGATCAAATTATTAATTGAAGAATATATAGAATATAAAATCAGTACCAATTAAGGTACTGATTTTTTCGTTAAGAATAACTTAATAAATTAGATACTTTTTTCTTAATAAATTTGTGGTATAATTATTGTGAAATAAGTAAAGAGGGGAATTTTATGTATAATATTTTAGTAGTGGATGATGACAAGGAAATTGTAAATGCAATAGATATTTATTTGAGTAAAGAGGGGTACAACATCTTAAAGGCTTATGATGGAATGGAAGCATTAAAAATAGTTGAAAAAAATGATAATATTCATTTGATTTTACTTGATATAATGATGCCTAAACTTGATGGAATTAGTACAGCTAACTTGATTCGAAAGGATAAATCTATTCCAATAATAATGCTTTCAGCTAAATCAGAAGATTATGATAAAATTGCAGGTTTAAATAATGGTGCTGATGACTATATTACAAAACCATTTAATCCATTAGAATTAATTGCAAGAGTTAATTCACAAATTCGAAGATATACTCATTTGGGATCAATTGCTGATAAACAAAAAGAAGGAAATACATATTATTCTGGTGATTTATTAATAAATGATGATATGAAACAAGTAACAGTTGAGGGAAAAGAAATAAAGCTAACACCAACAGAATATAACATCTTGAAGTTTTTAACCAAAAACAAAGGCATAGTGTATTCGATTGAACAAATTTATAAAAATGTATGGGATGATGAGTGCTATGGTGCAGAAAATATTATAGCAGTGCATATTAGACATATTAGAGAAAAGATAGAAATTAACCCTAAAGAACCTAAATATTTAAAAGTGATCTGGGGAATAGGGTATAAGATCGAAAATTTAGATAAGTAAGGAGATTAAAAGATGAATGGTGCCAAAATTGCAAAAAATATATCTTATGTATTAGTGCCAATAGTTGCAGTCTTTTTGGTAGTAGCAACATTAGGAACGGCTATTATTGATGAAAACATTATTGTAACAGAAAGTGACTATTATATAGTACAAGTTGCAAAAGGATTGTCAGATATAACAAAAAATATTACTCCCTTTTTTATACCAGTATCAGTTGTTATACTAATTATTTTGGTAGTGGTTATAATAGATGGAATTGGAAAGGAAAAGCAGACAGATAATGTTAAGTTAAATTGGTTTGATACATGGAAAGCGGAGATCGTTTTTGCATTAGGATGTGGAATATTTGCAGGAGGATTTGCTATTGCAATTATAGGTTGGAATACATCTAATAATTCGATGAATATGTTATTATTAAGTTGTGGTTTGTCAATATTATATCTAGATACAATAGTATTGCTTGAAACTTTAGTTAAAAGAATTAAAGCCAAAATGTTATGGAAAACAACTTTGCTATATTCAATATGCCAAGGAATAAAAAAGGCAATAGATAATCGCAAAATGATTACAAAATTGTTTATATATTATTGGGGATTTTGTATTATTGGTTTTTTTGTAACACTTTCAATACCTAATTCTTATGGCGGATCATTTTTCTACAAAGTAGTTATGCTAGCAACACTTGGAATAGGAACTTTTTATATACTATGTAAAAAGGCTGAAGAATTTAAAAAAGTACAAACAGCCTTGGAAAAAATATATAATGGAGAAACGAATATTGAAATTAGTCCAAAAGAATTAACAGGAGCTTTAAAACAAATGGCTACATATATTGATGACATTGCAGGTGGATTATCAAATGCAATTGCTCAAAACATGAAAAGTGAAAGACTTAAAACTGAGCTTATAACAAATGTGTCACATGATATAAAAACACCTCTTACATCAATAATTAATTATGTGGATTTACTAAAAAAAGAAAAAATGCCAAATGAAAAAGCAACTGAATATTTGATGATACTAGACAATAAATCTCAAAGACTAAAAAAATTAACTGAAGATTTAGTTGAAGCATCAAAAGCATCTTCTGGTAATATTAAGTTAAATATGGAAAAATTGAATGTCAAGGAGCTTGTAAAGCAGGTGTCTGGAGAGTTTGAAGATAAGTTTAAAGAAAGAGGATTAGAGGAAATTAATTCTTTTCCTGAGGATGATATATTTATAAAAGCAGATGGAAGATATATGTACAGAGTGTTGGAAAATATTTATTCAAATGTTGCGAAATATGCTTTGGAGAATACAAGAGTATACTTGGATGTGGTTAAAAATCAACATACTGTTGTAATACAAATGAAAAATATTTCTAAGCAAGAACTTAATATTTCGGCCGATGAATTAATGCAAAGATTTGTAAGGGGAGAAACTTCAAGAAATACGGAAGGAAGCGGATTAGGACTTTCAATTGCCTCTAGCTTAACAGAACTTCAGGGGGGACAATTTCATATTTACCTAGATGGAGATTTGTTTAAGGTAACAATAGGATTTGAAATGTTGAATGATTAAAAAATGGTGCCATTCCCAATGGCACCATTAACTTTTTTAGCCTACATGATTGAACAAATATTGAATGCCACCCTTGGTTATAGCCGTACCTGCTAAAACAATAATACCAGCAACAAGTACACCAGCTACAATTGGCGGAATAGCTTTTTTGGGTGGTAAATTTAAAAAGTTAGCAATTAAAGAACCAACCCATGCACCAGTTCCTGGCAAAGGAACTGCTACAAATAAAAATAAACCTAAAGCTGTATAATTTTGTAGTTTTTCACTTTCTTCAATTTTTCTTGTAGCTCTTTCAGTAGCCCAGTCAATTATGATTTTAAAAGGTTTCCATCTTCCAAAAAAATCAAACAAAGGTCTAATATATTTAACAATAAAATATATAGGTACTATATTTCCAAGAAAGCTACAAATAAAAGCTTCGAAGTAGGTAAGGTGATACCTAAAAACTCCTATTGGAATAGCACCTCTTAACTCTAAAATAGGCACCATACCTACAAAAAAAGTAATTAAATATTTTAAAATTATAGACATATAATTAACCTCATTTCTATTAGCAATGTAAGTATTTTACTATATTAAATTTTGTTTGTCTATATTGCAATACAAAAATTAAGAAATGATATAAATAAATAGGAAAAAATTGTTAAAAAACATTGACAGCAAGTACACTAGGTGTTATACTAAAGTAGATATGTTTTGATTAAATGTATTAATCTCCGTTTAAGGTGGATGGAATGGTTAATATTAGAATAAATTTTATCAAATAAACAGCAAATAAAACAGTTGACAAAAATGTCAACCGTATTTTTGTTGCCTTTTTAGAACGATTTATGTTAATTTAATAAAAAGAGGAATTGTTATATAATTGCTTACGGAAAGGGTATTTGGAGAGCAGAAAATATGCTAATCTGTAAACCAATTATAGAAACAAGAAGGACTTTTTATTAAAATCATATATTTTATCTTCTGCTTAATTTTTTTTAGGGAGTGATTTTTTTGTTAAAAGAAATTAAACACGAGAAATGTACTCGTAAAACTTTTGCAAAAATCGGCGATTCAATCGAAATGCCAAACTTGATTCAAGTTCAAAAAGACTCATACAATTGGTTTATAGAAGAAGGCTTAGGAGAAGTTCTTAGAGATGTATCTCCAATAGTTGATTATTCAGGAAACCTAGTACTTGAATTCTTAGACTACTACATGGAAGAAAAAACTAAATACACATTAGAAGAAGCCAAAGAACGTGATGCAACTTATTCTACAAGATTACATGTAAAAGTAAGACTTATCAATCGTGAAACAGGTGAAATTAAAGAACAAGAGATTTATCTTGGTGATTTCCCACTTATGACAGATAGTGGTACTTTTGTAATCAATGGTGCAGAAAGAGTTGTAGTAAGCCAATTAGTTCGTTCACCAGGTTGCTACTATGCACAAGATTTTGATAGTAAAACAGGAAGAAGAATTTATACATCTACTGTTATGCCTATTCGTGGTGCATGGATAGAATATGAGACTGACGGAAACGATGTGTTTTGGGCTAGAGTTGATAGAACAAGAAAAATACCAGTTACAACACTTTTAAGAGCATTAGGAATTGTAACAGATGAACAAATTACAGAATTATTTGGGGAAGAAAACAAAATAAAAGAAACTTTAGCAAAAGACCCAATTAAAACTCAAGAAGAAGCCTTGGTTGAAATATATAAAAAATTAAGACCAGGAGAGTTACCAACAGCAGATGCTGCTAGAAATTTATTTAATGGATTATTCTTTGATGATAGAAGATATGATCTAGCAAAAGTTGGTAGATATAAATTCAATAAAAAATTAAGTTTAGCATCAAGAATTGAAGGAAGAATTGCTTATAATGATATTATTGATCCAGAAACAGGAGAAGTATTAGCAGAAAAGGATAGCAGTATTTCTGAAGATACAGCAATTGCAATTCAAAATAGTGGAATTAATGTTGTTGATGTTAAAGTTGATGATAAACCTGTAAGAATTATCGGTAATGGAACAGTAAATATCCACAGTATATTACCAAATGTGGATTTAAGTGACCTACATATTAAAGAAATGGTAAATTATATTGTTCTAAAATCAATAATAGATACTACTGATGAAAAAGATTTACACGATGTAATTAAAGAAAGATTAGATGAATTAATTCCAAAACATGTTACAAATGAAGATATTATTTCTTCAATTAGTTATTTATTAAACTTAGAACATGGACTAGGAAATGTTGATGATATTGACCACTTAGGAAATCGTCGTATTCGTTGCGTTGGTGAATTACTACAAAACCAATTTAGAATTGGTTTAACAAGACTAGAAAGAGTTGTTCGTGAAAGAATGACAATTCAAGACCTAGATATAGTTACACCACAATCATTAATAAATACAAAACCAATAACATCTTCTATTAGAGAATTCTTTGGAAGTTCACAATTATCACAATTCATGGATCAAACAAACCCACTTTCAGAATTAACTCATAAAAGAAGAATTTCTGCATTAGGACCTGGTGGTTTATCACGTGAAAGAGCTGGATTCGAGGTTCGTGATATTCACTATACACACTATGGTAGATTATGTCCAGTAGAATCTCCAGAAGGACCAAACATTGGACTTATATCAGCACTTTCATCATTTGCAATTATAAATGAATATGGATTTATTGAAACACCATATAGAAAAGTAGATCATGAAACTGGAGTAGTAACTGATGAAGTTATATATATGCCAGCTGATGAAGAAGACAAATACATAGTTGCTCAAGCATCAGAACCTCTTGATAAAGAAGGAAAATTTGTTAATGATAGAATTCGTGTACGTCATAGAGCAGACATTACAATGGTTGATAAAGACCAAGTTGATTATGTTGAAGTATCGCCAAAACAATTAGTATCAGTTGCTGCAGCAATGATCCCATTCTTAGAGCATGATGACGTAAAACGTTCTCTAATGGGTGCAAACATGCAACGTCAAGCAGTTCCACTACTTACAACAGAATCACCAATAGTAGGAACAGGAATGGAATATAGAGCAGCTAGAGATTCTGGAATTACAGTAATGGCTAAAAATGACGGTATAGTTGAAAGAGTAACTGGTGAAGAAATTCAAATTAGAAATAAAAAAGATGAATTAGATGTTTACCACTTAAGAAAATTCAAAAGAACAAATGGTGGTACATGTATAAATCAAAGACCAGTTGTAAGTGTTGGAGAAAGAGTTAAAGCAGGAGACCTAATTGCTGATGGACCTGGAACAAAAGATGGAGAAATGGCACTTGGTAAAAACGTTTTAATAGCTTTCACAACTTGGGAAGGTTACAACTATGAGGATGCTGTTTTAATTAATGAAAGATTAGTAAAAGAGGATGTTTATACATCTATACATATAGAAGAATATGATTGTGAATGTAGAGATACAAAATTAGGACCAGAAGAAATTACAAGAGATATTCCAAATGTTGGAGATGATAGCTTAAAAGACCTAGATGAAAACGGAATTATTCGTATAGGTGCAGAAGTTAGACCAGGAGATATATTAGTTGGTAAAGTAACTCCAAAAGGAGAAACAGAACTAACAGCAGAAGAAAGATTACTTCGTGCAATATTTGGTGAAAAAGCTAGAGAAGTTAGAGACAATTCACTTCGTGTTCCACACGGTGAAGCTGGTACAATTGTAGATGTTAAAATATTTACAAGAGATAATTCAGATGAATTAGGACCAGGAGTAAATCAAGTAATTCGTTGCTATATAGCAACAAAAAGAAAAATATCTGTTGGTGATAAGATGGCTGGACGTCATGGTAACAAGGGTGTTATTTCACGTATATTACCAGAAGAAGATATGCCATTCTTACCAGATGGTACTCCAGTAGATATAGTATTAAACCCACTTGGTGTTCCTTCTCGTATGAATTTAGGCCAAGTTCTAGAAGTACACTTGGGTATGGCTGCTAAAGCTCTAGGAATCAAAGTAGCAACACCAGTATTTGATAGTGCTACAAACGAAGAAATTAGAGACTTATTTAAACAAGCAGGACTAAGAGAAGATGGAAAAACAGTAGTATATGATGGTAGAACAGGTGAGCCATTTGATCATCCAATTACAGTTGGTGTTATGTATATGTTAAAACTACATCACTTAGTAGATGATAAAATACATGCTCGTTCAACTGGACCTTACTCATTAGTAACACAACAACCTCTTGGTGGTAAAGCACAATTTGGTGGACAAAGATTTGGAGAAATGGAAGTTTGGGCATTAGAAGCTTATGGCGCTGCATATACACTTCAAGAAATGTTAACAGTTAAATCTGATGATATTGTAGGAAGAGTAAAAACTTATGAGGCAATTGTTAAAGGCGAAAATGTTCCTGAACCAGGAGTTCCAGAAGGATTTAAAGTATTAGTAAAAGAACTTCAATCTTTAGGATTAGATATTAAACTTCTTTCAGAAGATAACAGAGAACTAGAATTAAAAGAAAATATTGATGAAGGCATTGATTTTAATAGCATTAAAGATGATCCTAAAATGGAAGAAGAACTTGCAGTAGTTGATGAAGATGAACTAGCTGATGGATATTCAGAAGATAGTGATATGCTTTTAGACGAAGAAGAAAACATCGATGATGAAGACTTATTACTAGATGATGAAGATTTATTAGATACTGACGATTTTGATGATGAAGAATAAAAAATATATATTTATTGTTAGAAATTATATATAAATTATTTGTATATAATTTCTACTCTAAATAATTTAAAATTTAATAGCCTTTCAGAAAGTTTAAATTAGTTTAGCAATATAAAATTGTTCAGCAGTGTAAACAATTTAAATGAATATGAAAAAAAGAAAAATATTTAGGGGGCTAAATAAAGTGGATGAATTAGAAATTTTTAACAAACTTAAAATTGGAATAGCATCAGATGAAAAAATTAGAGAATGGTCAAAAGGTGAAGTAAAAAAACCAGAGACTATTAATTATAGAACACTTAAACCAGAAAAAGATGGTCTATTTTGTGAGAGAATATTTGGACCAACAAAAGACTGGGAATGTCATTGTGGTAAATATAAAAGAGTAAGATATAAAGGAATTGTATGTGACAGATGTGGTGTTGAAGTAACAAAATCTAAAGTTAGACGTGAAAGAATGGGACACATTGAGCTTGCTGCACCAGTTGCACATATATGGTACTTTAAAGGAATTCCAAGCAGAATTGGATTAATGCTTGATGTTTCTCCAAGAAGCTTAGAAAAAGTTATATATTTTGCATCATATATTGTAATTGATAAAGGAACTACAGATTTAACAGTAGCTCAAGTTTTATCAGAAAAAGAATATCGTGAAGCAGAAGAAAAATATGGCGCAGGTTCTTTTACAGCTAGAATGGGAGCAGAAGCAATACAAGAATTATTAGCAAAAGTTGATGTTGAGAAACTAGCTGAAAAACTTAAGAAAGAACTTGAAAAAGCAAGTGAACAAAAAAAGGCAAAATTAGTTAAAAGACTAGATACAGTTGAAGCATTTAGACTATCAGGAAATAAACCTGAATGGATGATAATGAATGTAATTCCAGTTATTCCACCAGACTTAAGACCAATGGTACAATTAGATGGTGGTAGATTTGCTACATCAGATTTAAACGATTTATACCGTAGAGTTATAAACAGAAATAATCGTTTAAAAAGATTATTAGAATTAGGTGCACCAGAAATTATTGTACGTAATGAAAAAAGAATGCTACAAGAAGCTGTTGATGCTTTAATTGATAACAGCAGACGTGGAAGACCAGTTACAGGTGCTGGTGGTAGAGCATTAAAATCTCTATCAGACTTATTAAAAGGAAAACAAGGTAGATTCCGTCAAAACTTATTAGGAAAACGTGTTGATTATTCAGGTCGTTCAGTTATAGTTGTTGGACCAGAACTTAAAATATATCAATGTGGTGTTCCAAAAGAAATGGCAGTTGAATTATTCAAACCATTTGTTATGAAAGAATTAGTTGGACGTGGAATTGCACATAATATTAAAAATGCTAAAAGAATGGTTGAAAGATTAAGACCAGAAGTATGGGATATACTAGAGGATGTTATAAAAGACCACCCAGTATTATTAAACCGTGCTCCTACATTACATAGACTTGGTATTCAAGCATTTGAACCAGTTTTAGTAGAAGGTAGAGCTATAAAATTGCACCCATTAGTATGTACAGCTTTCAATGCTGACTTCGACGGTGACCAAATGGCTATTCACTTACCATTATCACCAGAAGCACAAGCAGAAGCAAGATACTTAATGCTTTCTGTAAATAACCTATTAAAACCACAAGATGGTAAGCCAGTAACAGTACCTACACAAGATATGATCTTAGGTGCTTACTACTTAACAATGGATGTTCTTGGTGAAGAAGGAGAAGGAAACTATTTCTCATCACCAGAAGAAGCTAAAATAGCATATTTTAACCATGACTTAGGTTTACATGCTAAAATATATGTAAGAATTCAAAAAGAAATAGATGGTAAATTAGAGACAAGAAAAGTTCAAACAACAGTTGGTAGATTAATTTACAATGAGGGAATTCCACAAAATTTAGGATTTGTTGATAGAACAAAACCAGAAAACTTATTTGAACCAGAACTTAACTTTGCAGTATCTAAGAAAAACTTAGGAAAAATTATTGCAAAATCAATAAATGTAAATGGTTTAAGTGCAACAGCAGAACTACTAGACTATATTAAAGCAACAGGTTTCAAACATTCTACAACAGCTGGTATTACAGTTTCTGTTGATGATGTTAAAGTACCAGAAGCTAAAAAGAAAATTCTAGCTGATGCAAATGAACAAGTAAATAACGTATTAAAACAATATAAACGTGGTTTAATAACAGAGGATGAAAGATATAACTCAGTTATTAAGATTTGGGAAAAAGCAACAGATGAAGTTACAGAGGCAATGAAAAGTAACTTTGATGATATGAACCCAGTATATATGATGAGTCAATCTGGAGCCAGAGGTAACATAAACCAATTAAGACAAATTGCTGGTATGCGTGGTCTTATGGCTAGTACAACTGGTAAAACAGTAGAAATTCCTATTACATCTTCATTCCGTGAGGGTCTAGATGCACTAGAATACTTTATTTCTTCACACGGTGCTAGAAAAGGTTTAGCAGATACAGCTTTAAGAACAGCTGACTCTGGTTACTTAACAAGAAGACTTGTTGATGTTTCTCAAGACATTATAGTTCGTGAAGATGATTGCGGAACACATGAAGGTCTTACAGTATTTGATATTAAAGATGGAAACCAAATTGTTGAAAAAATGGATGAAAGACTAGTTGGCAGATACCCATTAGAAGATATAATTAATCCTGAAACAAAAGAATTAATTGTTGATACAAATACAATGATTACAGATAAAATTGCTGAGAAAATTGTTACAGCAGGAATTGAAACAGTAAAAGTTCGTTCAGTATTAGGATGCCGTACAAAACATGGTGTTTGCCGTAAATGTTATGGTATGGGATTAGCAACTCGTGATGAAGTTAATATTGGTGAATCTGTTGGTATTATTGCAGCTCAATCAATTGGTGAGCCTGGTACACAGCTTACAATGAGAACTATTCACTCTGGTGGTGTTGCTGGTGTTGCCGATATTACTCAAGGTCTTCCTAGAGTTGAGGAGCTATTTGAAGCTCGTAAACCAAAGGGATTAGCAGTAATGACAGAAATAGATGGTAAAGTTAAAATTGTTGAAGATAAAAAGAAGAAAGAGATTGTTATTACATCTAAAGATGATTCAAAAACTTATGCAATACCATTTAGATCTAAATTACGTGTAAAAGACGGAGATGAAGTAAAAGCAGGAGATCCATTAATAGAAGGTGCTTTAAACCCAGCTGAAATATTAGCAATTAAAGGGCCTGAAGGTGTATATGAATACTTAATTCAAGAAGTTCAAAAAGTTTACCGTAACCAAGGTGTTGATATCAATGATAAACACATTGAAGTAATTGGTAGACAAATGCTTAAGAAGGTAAGAGTAGAAGATAATGGAGACACAGACATGTTTGCTGGATCATTAGTTGATATACATGAATTTGAGGACAAAAATGCATTAGTTGAAGCAGAAGGAAAACGTCCTGCAACAGGAAAACGTATATTACTAGGAATTACAAAAGCATCTTTAGCAACAGAAAGCTTCTTATCAGCTGCTTCATTCCAAGAAACAACAAGAGTATTAACAGAAGCTGCTGTTAAAGGTAAAGTTGATGACTTAATTGGATTAAAAGAAAACGTTATTATTGGTAAATTAATACCTGCAGGAACAGGCTTACCTGTTTATAAAAATACACACATTAATACAGAACAAAACGAAGAAGTTGAAGAAGAATCAACAAAGGTTGAATAAAACTAAAAAACAAACCGTCAGTAATGACGGTTTGTTTTTTGCTGTTAGGCCACAGTCTGTAACCTAAAAACAAGGGAATATGCGCTGATACCGCGAATTTGATAGCCAACCATTTCGGCTTCTTCGGCAATCAGAAAACCTGACTGTGTCCAAAAGTTTCTTAAACTCTTGAGAAATAATTCGGACTGATAAAACTTCAAACTGACTGTGGGTATGCTGAAAATCATGTCATATGTATCTTTATCGATACCACTGGTCCAAGTTCCAAGCGAAATATTGTACTTTTGGCAGGTACAAAGAATTGCCTGGTTTGCTCGATAAAGGTCGGGAGTTTTAATCGGCAAAAGCCGATCATGAAGTAAATTTACGGTCATTGATATTCTCCTTTTTGTATTTTTGCTCAAAAGAGCATACTAATATTATATCATAATTTACAAAAAATGTAAAGCAATACGAAATAAGGTGGAAAAAAACCAGTATAATAGCAATATAGGCTGGAAAGTATATAAAAATTGTGCTATAATATAAAAGTCACAAAATTAAAGGAGGATTCGTAAATGGCAAATGCTAAAAACGAACGGAAAAAGAAGCTAAGCAAAATCATAGTGGCAATTGTAGTTATAGTGCTTGCACTAACATTACAAGCAATTGTTACTAACCAGCAAGAAACAGTAGCACCAAATCAATCGAGTGAGCAACAACAACCAAAAGAAGAAGTAACACCAAATCAATCAAGTGAACAGCAACAACCAGAAGAAGAAACAGTAACAAATAATGTGGACGGATCTATTGTATTACATATGATAGATGTTGGACAAGCAGATAGTTTTTTGTTTGTACAAAACGATAAGGTAGCTCTTGTAGATTGTGGTACACGGTCTACAGGAAAAGATGCAGTAGAATACATAAAAGACTTAGGCATAACCAAAATTGATTATGTATTTGGTACACATCCACATGATGATCATATGGGCGGAATGTATGACATAATAACAAACTTTGAAATTGGTAAAATTATTTTGCCAAAAGTAGAAAATGGTCAAGTAACCACAAACTGGTATATAAAGCTTATGAAGGAAATATCAGAAGGAGGCTATCAAGTCGAATATTCACAAACAGGAAATACTTATCAATTAGGAAATGCTGTAATTGAAATACTTTGGCAAAGTGAGGGAACACAGAGTAATATTAATAATTACTCAAACATTATGAAAGTTTCTTTTGGAGAAATGGACATATTGATGACAGGTGATGCCGAGACTGAAATTGAAGAAGAGGCATTAGATTCTAAAATAGAGCTTGATGCAGAGATTCTTAAAGTTGGACATCATGGAAGTGACACTTCAAGTAGTCAAGAATTTTTGAATGTAGTGGATCCTGAATATGGCTTAATATCATCAAAGATTGGCAACAAGTATAATCATCCGACAGAATCTACAATGCAAAAACTTGAAAATATGGGGGTAATTGTTTATAGAACTGATGAATGTGGCTCTGTAATTGCGACTATAACAGCAAATAACATAACATTTAACTGTGAACCAGGAGACTATTTAAGTGGACCTGAGTTAGAGGAGGAAAAAGCGGCATGAGAAGTTATTTATCTGTTGACAGAATAGAGAATGACTACGCAGTTTGCGAGTTGGAGCTTATTGATATTGAAACAAGTCGACAAACAGATCCTTGGAATAGAGAAACTCAAATGGTTGATATTCCAATACAATTTTTAAATGACGTCAATGAAGGAGATATTCTGCAAGTTGAGCATTGCGGAGAAGTTATTGAAAGAATTATTGGAATAGACATGGAAGAAAAGCGGAGAAGAGTTGAAATATTGGAAAGACTTGGCTTTTAAAAACAGAGAGCTATTAGCTTGAAGTGATAAAATAAATGTAAACATCTAAAAAGTGTTTACATTTATTTTTTTTATAATAAACATCAAAATCTATTGAAATTGGTATTTTTAGGCTAATAAAATTGACAAAAGTGCGTAAAAATAGTAAAATGGTATACGTAAAAGAGGAGTTTATTTTATGAAAAATAATAATAGTAAAAAAATATTTGAAGGGTTGATATCAAGAACTAAAATATATTTAGTTCTAATTGCTATATTATTAATTGTAATTTGCATTTTAGATTTTAGATATTTTACACCTTCAATAGTGTTATATGTATTAATATTAGCTTATACATATTGGAGTAATCAAAAAAGAAGAACAGAACTTTCAGATCATTTGCAAGATTTAACTTTAAATATAGATAAATTAGCAAAAGATACTGTACGTAATTCACCATTTCCACTTGTAATAATTGAAACAAATGGAAATATGGTTTGGAAAAGTAGCAGATTTGTGCAAGAGTTTGCCAATGTAGATATAATAAATATTTTAGGTGATTTATTAAAACAAATAAAATTAGAAATAGAAAATAATGAAGAAAATGAAGAAAAAAGTATTCATAAGGAATTAGAAATTGGAAATAAGATTTATGAAATACTTGGAAAATATACTAAATCAAAAGATGAGTATATGTGTACATTGTATTTTATAGATGAAACTAAAACAATAGAACTAGAAAAAAAATACTATGATTCTCAAATTTGTGTTGGATTAATTATGATAGACAATTTCGAAGAAGTTAATCAAAGAATTAATGATGAAGAAAAACCTATATTAACTGCACAAATTGAAAAGACAATTTACGAATGGGCAACTGAATTTAAAGGACTAGTTGTAAAGGCTGAAAGAGACACTTTTGTATGTATTTTTGAGCAACAATACTTAGCAAAACTAGAAGAAAAAAAGTTTAATATTCTTGATACAATTAAAGAATTAGAATTATCTGAAAAAGTACAAATAACATTAAGTATTTCTATATCAACAGAAGGAGAATCTAATTATGAAAAATATAAATCTGCACAAGCAGGATTAGATATTGCTTTAGGTAGAGGCGGAGATCAAACTGTTGTTAGAGAAAATGGAAAATATCAATTTTTTGGAGGAAAAACACAAGAACTAGAAAAAAGAACAAAAGTTAAAGCTAGAATTGTTTCACATGCTTTGGAAGAGTTAATGCAAGAAGCTAAAAATGTAATGGTAATGGGGCATACAAATGGAGATATAGACTCAATGGGTGCTAGTATGGGAATATACCGTTTAGCTAAAAGCATTGGTGTTGAGTGTTACATTATAAATAACTCGACAGGTATTGGACTACAAAATTTTATGGAATCAGCAAAACAAGAAAAAGAATACCAAGAAACAATTATAAATAAATCAGAAGCTTTGTCAAAAATTACTCCAGAAACATTGCTTGTAATTGTAGATACACATAAAAGAAGTTATGTTGAAGTGCCAGAATTATTAGAAGAAACAAGCAAAATAGCAATAATTGATCACCACAGAAAGAGCCCAGACTTTATTGAAGAAGCTATTCTTTCATTTCATGAGGTATATGCTTCGTCTGCTTGTGAGCTTGTAACAGAAATATTAGAATATGCTACACAAAAAATTGAATTAACTACACTTGAGGCAGAAGCTTTATATGCGGGTATTATGATGGATACAAAAAACTTTACATTTAAAACAGGTGTTAGAACATTTGAAGCAGCTGCATATTTAAGAAAATGTGGTATTGATATTATAAAGGTAAAAAAATGGTTCCAAAGTGATTTAAAAACATATACTAAAATTTCTAAAATAATTGATGGAGCTGAAATAATAAATAATACAATTGGAATTTCAATTTATGATGAAAATGATAAAGATGCAAATATTGTTTGTGCAAAAGCGGCAGATGAGTTATTAACAATTAGTGATATTACAGCATCATTTGTTATAGGAAAATTAGGTGATAAAGTTTGTATTAGTGGACGTTCTATTGGAGATATAAATGTACAAGTTATATTAGAAAAACTTGGGGGTGGAGGTCATATTACATTGGCTGGTGCACAAGTTGAAGGAATGAGCATTGAAGAAGTTAAAAATCTTCTTATTGAGAAAATAAATGAATACTTTTCAGAAGTTGCAAATTAAATAATGATACTTGAAAGGAGAAATGCCAAATGAAAGTAATTTTATTACAAGATATAAAAGGTGTTGGAAAAAAAGATGAAGTAATTAATGCTAGTGATGGTTATGCAAGAAATTTTTTATTACCTAAAAAAATGGGTGTTGAAGCAAATGCTGAAAATATGAGTAAATTAAAAGCAAAACAAGATTCAAATAATTATAAAAAATCAGTTGAAAAAGAAAAAGCACTAGATATTGCCGAAAAATTAAAAAGTATTACTTTAAAAATTTCTGTAAAATCTGGAGAAAATCAAAAAATATTTGGTTCAATTACAGCTAAGGAAATTGCAGAGAATTTAAAAGAACAATATAAAATAGAAATAGATAAAAAGAAAATTGATTTAAAAGAGCCTATTAAAGTATTGGGTGTAAATACGGTGAGTGTTAAACTTTTTGAGGGGGTTATGGGTTCTCTTAAAGTCCAAGTATTGTAATTCGAAAAGTAATTTATGTAATATAAAGAGCAATAGTAATATGAAAACTTTTCTCCGTTCCATCCCAGCTACGCAAGAAGATGTAACAACAATTTTTTGCAAACATTAATAATGATTTGAAAAAATTTAGTAACATCTTCTAGCTTGCTGGTCCCCACAGCCTCACTCCGAAAAGTATTATATTACTATTGCTATAAAGTTATAAAACCAAGTATTTAACCCTAAAAGGAAGGAGCAATGAAATGGAGCTAGGTAAAATTCCACCACATGATATAGAAGCAGAGCAAGCTGTTATAGGAAGTATGCTAACAGATAAAGATGCAATTATGTCTGCAGTTGAAACCTTAAAGCCTGAAGATTTTTATCGTGAAGATAATAAAATAATTTATGAAGCTATTTTAAATTTATATAATCGTGCTGAGCCAGTAGATATTATAACTTTGAAAACAGAGCTTCAATCCATGAAACAGTTAGAAGCTGTTGGTGGACTTGAATATATTGCAGAACTTCCAGATAAGGTTCCTACTACTGCAAACGTAGAACAATATATTAAAATTGTAGAAGAAAAATCAGCATTAAGAGCTCTTATAAAAACTGCAAATGATTTAATTAGCTTAGGATATGACCAAACACAGGATGTTGAAGATATATTAGATACTGCAGAAAGAAAAATATTTGATGTTATACAAAATAGAAATCAAAAAGGATATTCTTCAATTAAAGATATATTAGTAGATTCATTTACACAATTAGAACAATTATATAACCAAAAACAATATATTACAGGAGTACCTACAGGTTTTGCTGACCTTGATGTTAAAACAGCGGGACTTCATAAATCTGACCTAATTATTGTTGCTGCTAGACCTGCTATGGGTAAATCAGCTTTTGCTTTAAATTTAGCTACTAATGCAGCTGTTAGGTATAATACACCAGTTGCAATATTTAGTTTGGAAATGTCAAAGGAACAAATGACAAACCGTATTTTATGTAGTGAAGCAATGGTTGATAGCAATAAAGTAAGGACTGGTAAAGTAGAAGATGATGATTGGCAAAAGTTGGCTGAAGCTTCAGGAAATTTATCACAAGCACAAATATTTATAGATGATACACCTGGCATTTCTGTAATGGAAATACGTGCTAAGTGTAGAAAATTAAAGTTAGAGAAAAATATTGGAATGGTTGTAATCGACTATATTCAATTAGTACAAGGAAGTAACAAAAGAAATGGAAGCCGTGAACAAGAAATTTCTGAAATAAGTCGTTCTTTAAAAATATTAGCAAAAGAAATAAATGTGCCTGTTATTGCGTTATCACAACTTTCAAGATCTGTAGAGCAAAGACCTGATCATAGACCAATGCTTTCAGATTTACGTGAATCTGGAGCTATTGAACAAGATGCTGATATTGTTATGTTTTTATATCGTGATGATTACTATAATCCTGATACAGATAGAAAAAATATTGCTGAAGTTATAATAGCAAAACATAGGGCAGGTTCTATTGGAACTGTTGAACTTTTATGGCTTGGAAATTACACAAAATTTGCTAATTTAGATAAATATAGAGAGTAAATTGTAGAATTTATACTATTTCAAACTGTGCAATATAATACTTTTCGTAATTGATACTGTGGAAATGAACGTAGAAAAGTATTATATTGCACAGCTTGATGAAAGGTAAAAGAATGTTAAATAAAATTTTAAGTACAATTAATAAATATAATTTAATACAAAAAGGCGATAAAATCGTTATAGGAGTATCTGGTGGACCTGATTCTATGTGTCTACTGGATTCTTTGTATTACCTAAAAGATAAATTAAATATAGAAATATTTGTTGCACATATAAATCATATGATAAGAAAAGAAGCGGATGAAGAAACTGAATACGTAAAAGATTATTGTAAAAATAAAAACATAAAATGCTATGTAAAAAAAGTAGAAGTTGAAAAATTAGCAAAAGAGCAAAAGCTAGGGACAGAAGAAATGGGAAGAAAAATTCGTTATGAATTTTTTAAAGAAATTGCTAAAAAAGAAAATGCGAATAAAATTGCTACAGCACATAATTTAAATGATAATGTTGAAACGGTTTTACTAAATTTACTAAGGGGAACTGGAGTTTCAGGACTTAAGGGAATTGAGATTAAAAGGATTGAAAATGACATAGAATATATAAGACCAATAAGAGAATGTGAAAGAAAAGAAATTGAAGAATATTGTGAAAAACAAAAATTAAATCCTAAAGTAGACAAAACAAACCTTGAAAGTATATATAACAGAAACAAAGTAAGGAATGACTTGATTCCGTACTTAAAAAGGGAATTTAATCCTAACATATTAGAAGGAATAAATAGATTGTCAGATATTGCAAGAGAAGAAGAAGAATATTTTGATGAAATTATTGCTAAACAGTATGAAGAATTAAAAATTGGGGAAAATTTAAATGAAGTAATATTAGATTTAAACAAATTTAATAATTTAAATAAAGTTATAAAATCAAGACTTATTATATATACTATTAACAAAGTAAACGGAAATGTGCAAGGAATTGGCAAGATACATATAGAGGATATAATTAAACTTTGTGATAATAATATTGGAAATAAATATTTAACTCCAAATAAAAATGTAAAAGTTTTTATAAAAAAAGGAAAAATTTTTTTTACGGGTAAAATAGAGCTTCCGTAAGCAAACCGTTGATACAAGCTAGTTTGCTAAATGAAAGTTTTGTGAAAATACTTGAAATTGAAATATTAGTGTGTTATAGTTTTAATTGTAAAAAACGTAAAAAGGAGGAGCAAATTTGAAAAATAGTATAAAAACATTAGCAATGTGGTTAATAGTAGGAATAATTGTAATAGTTCTTATTAGCTCAATTATGGAGAATACAGATAATAAACTAGCTTATTCTGAATTGATTTCTAAAATTGAAGCAGGTGAGGTAAAAGAAATTACATTAGAGTCAAATGGCTCAAAAGCAGAAGTTAAACTAAAAAATGAAAACTTTTCAAAAGAAGTTAATATACCAAGTGTAGAAAATTTAATGAATAGCCTAAATGAAAGTATGAAAGCAGGTACTGTAAAAGTTACAGAAAAGTCTGAGTCAATATGGCTTGTAGTTTTCAATTTATTAACTCCATTTGGAATACTAATTATATTCTTTATTTTCTGGTTTTTACTTATGGGAGGAGCTCAAAATGGAAATGGTGGAGCTGGTGGCAAAACAATGTCATTTGGCAAAAGCCGTGCTAGAATGATAAATCCATCTGATAAAAATAGAGTAACATTTAATGATGTTGCAGGTGTAGATGAAGAAAAAGAGGAATTAGAAGAAATTGTAGAATTCTTAAAAAATCCTAGAAAATTCACAGAAATGGGTGCTAGAATACCAAAGGGTGTTTTGTTAGTTGGACATCCAGGAACAGGTAAAACTTTATTAGCAAAAGCAGTAGCAGGAGAAGCAGGAGTACCATTTTTCTTTATAAGTGGTTCTGACTTCGTTGAAATGTTTGTTGGTGTTGGTGCATCAAGAGTTAGAGACTTGTTTGAAGAAGCAAAGAAAAAAGCTCCTTGTATTATATTTATAGATGAAATTGACGCTGTTGGACGTCAAAGAGGTGCAGGCTTAGGCGGAGGACATGATGAAAGAGAACAAACATTAAACCAATTATTAGTTGAAATGGATGGTTTCTCAGCAAATGAAGGTGTTATAGTTTTAGCTGCAACAAACAGACCAGACATATTAGATAAAGCTTTACTAAGACCAGGAAGATTTGACAGACAAATTGTTGTATCAAACCCTGATGTAAAAGCAAGAGAACAAATATTAGAAGTACACAGCAGAAAGAAAAAATTAGCTGCTGATGTAGATTTAAGAACAATAGCTAAAAATACTTCAGGATTTTCTGGAGCAGATTTAGAGAATGTTTTAAATGAAGCTGCACTATTGGCAGCAAGAAGAAATTTACCTGAAATTGGAATGCAAGAAGTTGAAGATGCTATGGTAAAAGTTACTATGGGACCTGAAAAACGTACAAGAGTTAGAAGTGAAAAAGAACAAAAATTAGTTGCTTTCCATGAGGCTGGTCATGCAGTAGTAAGCAGATTTTTACCAACACAAGATCCGGTACATCAAATTTCTATTGTACCAAGAGGAATGGCTGGAGGTTACACAATGTATCGTCCAACTGAAGACAAATCATTTATGTCAAGAACAGAAATGGTTGAAAATATAGTATCATTATTAGGTGGTAGAGTTGCAGAACAATTAGTATTAAATGACATTTCAACAGGTGCAAGCAATGATATTGAAAGAGCAACACAAATTGCTAGAAATATGGTTACTAAATATGGTATGAGTGAAAGAATAGGAACAATTACACTAGGCTCAAGTCAAGAAGAAGTATTCTTAGGAAGAGATTTTGCACAAGCAAAAGAATATTCTGAAGAAACAGCAAGCTTAATTGATGAAGAAGTAAAAAGCATTATAGATTTTGCTTATAAAAAAGCAGAAGAACTATTAAAAGCTAATATGGACAAATTAACTAGAGTAGCAAATGTACTTCTTGAAAAAGAAAAAATTGATGGAGAAGAATTTGATGAAATATTTAATGAGCAAAATTAATATAAAGAAACTTTGGAATTATATTTCAAAGTTTCTTTTTTTACTTGACTATGTTTTTATGTTGACATATAATGTTTTTAGATAAAACTTAAGAGGAGAGAACTATGAAAAATACAAAGGAAAATGGAATAACTTTAATTGCATTAATAATTACGATTATTATTTTGCTAATATTAGCATCAATATCAATAAGTGCAGTATTAGGTGATAATGGAATAATAAAACGAACACAAGAAGTTGGTGAAAAATGGCGAAAGGCTGAAAAGGATGATCAAGAATCAATAGATAAGTTTTCAGATCTTTGGGTTAAGGTAGAAGTGAGTCAATACACAGAAGATAAAATCAATGAGAATGGTGAAAAAACTACTGGGAAAAAACTAATATGTGTATATACTGATTCAACAGATACATGGTATAAATACAAAGATAATTATATGTTTGATATATCAGATTCTGGGTATGCACCATATGATGGATTATCATACAAAAAGAAATATGGATATTTTATTAATAGCGATGAAGAATATAGTAAATCTAATATAAAAAAAGTAGGTGCAGAATCTGCAACTGATGGTGTAAAAATAGATTATAGTGGAGAAAAATATGATGTAAATGCTTCGGGAATGGTTGATCTTAGAGATTGGGTTGCGACACAACGGTGTATCTGATAGCTATGCAAATTACTTTGAAGATAATGCAAATCTTTGTTTTAGAGCAGATGTAAACAGGGACAAAAAAGTTGATGAAAAAGATATAAAAATGGTTGAGACCAAAGTTAAAGAAAATAACTGAGATATTTATAATATCTCAGTTATTTTTATACATTATTATTAAGTTTTGATGAGTTAAGATGTAAATCAAATGTCTTTACTTACCTAATGTTACTTTAATTATTGAACCTTCCTCAACAGATGTTGTAGCGATTGGATCTTGGCTAACAACAACTCCTGAACCAGTAATACTGTAATTTAAATTAAGCTCCTTAAGCATTGATTTTACTTGTGATAGTGACTTGCCTGTTAAATCAGGAACTTGCTTAGATACACGTGTATTTTCAGTTTTAGTATATAATTTAACAATAGAATTTTTTACTAATTCATAACCTTTAGTAGGGTATTGCTCTGTAACAATATCTGTTGAGTTAGCATTAGTACTTACTGTAAAACCAGCATTTTTTAATATTTTTTCTGCTTCTGCAACTGTTTTATTTACAACATTAGGAATACTAATTGTTTTTGTTGAATTGCTATCTCCTGAATTATCTGCAGATATTTGCATATATGGTAAAATTTCTTTTAACATTTGAGCTGCAACAGGAGCTGCAACAGTATTTCCACTATAACCTTTAGGACCTTGTGGGTCATAAAGAGTAACTAATAACACGATTTCAGGGTTTTCAGTAGGGCTAATAGCAATAAATGAAGCAGTATAACCCTCATTTGTACCATAATCTGGTTCAGATGTACCTGTTTTACCAGCAATAGAATAACCTTTAATTTTTGCATATTTGCCAGAGCCATCAGTTACAACAGTTTCCAACATATTCATCATTGTAGAAGCTGTTGTTTTAGAAATAACTTGTCTAACGGCAGTTGCATCAATAGTTGTAATTGCACCTGTATCTGAATTTTTAACTTCTTTTATTAACCTTGGTTTCATTAATACTCCGTCATTTGCCACTGCACAAACTGCAGTTATCATTTGAAGAGGAGTAATTTTAAATCTTTGACCAAACGACATTGTAGCAAGTTCGACTGGTCCAACATTTTTTAAGTCCCAAAATATTGAGTTAGATTCTCCAATTGTATTTATTCCTGTTTTTTCAAAAAAACCATAAGCATCATAATATTTATAACTTGTATTTGCACCTATTTTTTCACTAATTTGTATAAATGCAGGGTTACAAGAAACATTAAATGCTTCACGTAAACTTTCATGTCCATGCTTAATTCTATATGCACAATTTATTGTAGTACCATATACTGTTTGGGAACCTTTACAATAATAAACATCAGCTTTATCTGGCTCTGCTAAATTTTCTTCTAATGCAATTGAAGCTGTAATTATTTTAAAAACAGAACCAGGTTCATATGGATCTGAAATAGCACGATTACGGAATAATTTATATATAGTATTGTATTGCTCATCTGAGCTCATTTTTTTCCAATCTTTTTCAGTTACAGAACTTGGCATTTCAAAAGGTGTATTTAAATTGTAATCAGGGTATGTAGCCATTGCCAAAATATCTCCAGTATTTGGATCCATTGCAATTACATTACCACCACGAGTACATTTGTTATCAATACAAGCTTGTTTTAAATATTTTTCTACAATACTTTGAATATTTGCGTCAATAGATAATGTTATATCACTACCATTTTCAGCTGGAATATAAGTTTGATTATCATCAGGTATAAACTCTTGAATAGCATCTTGTGCAGTTGTAACTCTACCAGGAGTTCCAGTTAAAACATCATTCCATGCTTTTTCTAAGCCTTCTAGTCCATCATTATCTGTACCACAAAATCCGATTAAAGATGATGCTAAATTATCATATGGGTAATATCTCTTGGTATCTTCACTAATATTTATTCCAGAATAAAATTTTTCTTTTTCCATCCATTCTTGTAGTTTATCAACTTTATCTTTTTCAACTTTTCTAGCTATTGTAATATAATCTGAATCACTAGAAACTTTTGCCAAAGTTTCTTCATAGTCTAATTCAAAAATCTCAGAAAGAGTTTTTGAAAGATTTTCTTTTAGAGTTTTTGTTTTACTTTCATCAATTTTTTTGTCAGAATCTAAAACTACAATAGATGTTGGAACTATACTAATTGTATCAACATCAGCGCTTATTGCTAAAGCTTTTCCAGTAGAGTCATATATTGTTCCCCTTTTGGGGCTAATTGTACGACTTGTTATTAATTGATTATACATTTGCTTTTTCAGGTCAGAGCCCTTAACAAATTGTAAATATGCCAAACGAATAACAAGTAAAAGCATAAGAACATATATAGTAGTTCTAGTTCTTTTTATTTTTTGGGACATATTAATAGGTCTTTTCATTAGTCCTCCAAATTAAATTCTTAATTTTTTAATAATTTTAATTTCATCATATAATTGTTCGATTAAATGATTTTTGCTTTTAAGAGCTTCTCTATATTCGTCCAAAATTTGCTTGTAATTATCCATGCTTTCACCTTGTTGAAACAAAAGTGTCATTCCTTCATGATAATAATTTTTGGTTTTCTCATTATGAGAAGCATCAGCTTTTTTTTGATAATTTTCAATTAATTCTAAACGTTTAATTTGATTTTTTAAGTATTCAACATAATCCATAACACCACTAATTTCATATAGTGTATCATCAATAACTACTTTAAATAATTGCTTTAAAATAGCGCCATTTATTTTGCCAGTTTTTTCTTTAGAACTTAATTGATCTAATGCAACAAACCTAGGGTCAGGTTGAGCGTCTTTTACTAAATCTTTTAAAGTAGCTGAAATATTAACGTGTGTTGTATACTGCCTTTTAGTAACAATTGCATCATATTCATCTGCAACACGAACAATTTGAGCACCATAAGGAATGTCTTTTTTCTTAAGACCATTAGGGTAGCCTGTACCATCTAATGCTTCATGATGATCCAAAGGAAATAAAGCATATGGGCGAAGCTTAACATCACTCATACACAAATTATAACCAAGTGTGGTATGTGTTTTCATAACTTCAAATTCTTCATCTGTTAATCTATCTGGTTTATTTAAAATTTCAGGTGGTATAAACATTTTACCAACATCATGTAAATATCCGCCGATTGTACAGTGAACAATAAATGATTTTTTACATCTTAAATATTCACAAAGTCTACAACATAAATTGGCAACATTTTCACTATGTCTTTTAGTAAATGGGTCTAGTTTACCTAAAACATCTAATTGATAACGAATAATTTGATCTAAATTATAAGATTTTAAATTAATTGGACTGTAAAAGTCAAACTTATTTTCAAACATGTATCTCTCCTTAAAATTCATTTGTAATAACTATGTTAATAATACTACAAAACAAAATAAAAGGCAATAAATTTTACTTGAAAAAAAACAATAATACCTATATAATACATATATAAATAAAATGATAGTGTTAAGTAGTTTATGAAAAATTGTAGCGGAGCACAGTGTGCTCCACAAAACTATCTAAAAAATAAAATCATGGGAGAATTAAAATGAAAAAACAAAATGGATTAACATTATTAAGTACAATAGTTTTAGTTTTACTAATTGCATTTATAGTTTTTGGAGTTATATATTTTATTAGAATTCAAACACAAAAGGAACAACTAGAAGACTTAAAAACAGATATATTATTAGTTCAAGCAAAAGTTAGAAAACTTTCAGCAGATTATATACTAGAAAAAAAGGAAGAAGTTTTAGTAGGAACTAAAATTTCAGAAATGAAAGAAAATGAAACTATTAAAGAGTTTTTAGAAAAAAATTCAATTGATACAGAAGAAAAAGAAAAAAAATATTATGTATTAAATCAAGATGATTTAAATAACCTTGAATTGACAAAAGTAAAGTTAGAGCCAAATTCATACTATATTGTGGAATATACAGATGGCAATGTATATTACACAAAAGGTGTAGAACATACTGATGGAAATAGCTACTATGATGTAAATAATATTGAAGAATTAAAATTAGAACAATAAAAAGGAATACTAAAATGAAGGAAAAAGAACTAGAAAGACTAACAAATTTAAAAAAAGTTGAAGAAGAATTATATAATGAAAAAGGGTTAAAAGCTATTGCAGGAATAGATGAAGCAGGAAGAGGACCATTAGCTGGGCCAGTTGTAGTTGCGTGCAGTTTAATGCCAAGAGATTCTATGATAGAAGGAGTTAATGATTCTAAAAAAATATCAGAGAAAAAAAGAGAAATGTTATATGAAAAAATAACAAATGAAGCTATTAGCTATGGAATAGGAATTATTAGTCAACAAGAAATTGATGAAATAAATATTTTACAAGCAACAAAAAAAGGGCTAACAGAGGCAATAAAAGATATGGAAAGTAAATTAGCAGAAAAACCGGAATTAGGTATTATAAAGCCAGACGCAATTTTGGTTGATGCTTTAACAAAAATTGATACAGATGGGATACCATATAAATCAATAATACATGGAGATGCAATAAGTTATTCAATAGCTTGTGCTTCAATAATTGCAAAAGTAACAAGGGACAGAATAATGAGACAATGGGATGAAATATATCCTCAATATGGTTTTGCAAAACATAAAGGGTATGGGACAGCGGAGCATATTAAAGCTTTAAAAGAGTACGGACCATGTGCTTTACATAGGGCAAGTTTTATTAAAAACTTTATTTAATTTATTGTAAAAAGGATGAAATTAAAATGGATATTTTAGAAATTATAGCTAAAAAAAGAGATAAACAAAAGTTAAGCAAACAAGAAATTGAATATTTTGTTGAGAATTATACAAATGGGAATATTGCAGATTATCAAGCATCAGCACTAGCAATGGCAATTTATTTAAATGGAATGGATGAAGAAGAAACAACAGACTTAACTTTAGCAATGGCACATTCGGGTGATATTTTAGATTTATCAGAATTAGGAACAGTTGTTGATAAACACAGTACAGGTGGAATAGGAGATAAAGTAACACTTATTTTAGCTCCAATAATTGCATCACTTGGCATTCCAGTAGCTAAAATGTCTGGAAGAGGGCTAGGCTATACAGGAGGAACAATTGATAAGCTTGAAGCTATACCAGGTTATAATACTAGTCTTACAATAGACCAGTTTATAAAAAACGTAAAGGAAATAGGAATTGCACTTATGGGGCAAACACTAAACTTAGCACCAGCAGATAAAAAATTATATGCGTTAAGAGATACTACATCAACAACTGAAAGTATACCACTTATTGCTTCTAGTATAATGAGCAAAAAGATAGCTGCAGGAGCAAATAAAATAGTGCTTGATGTTACATGTGGAAGCGGAGCTTTTATGAAAAATATTGAAACTGCTACTAAGCTTGCTGAAACCATGAAAAAAATTGGTGAACTAGCTAAAAAAGAAACTACATGTGTAATTACAAATATGAATGAGCCTTTAGGAAAGGCAATAGGAAATTCATTAGAAGTAATTGAGGCAATAGAGTTTTTAAAAGGGAATATGCAACCAGATGTAAAAGAAGTAATATTAACACTTGGCGCATATATGATAAAACTTGCTGGTAAAGGTGAAGATATAGAAGATAACAAACAAAAAATGTTGGAGCAAATTCAAAACGGAAAAGCTTTTGCAAAATTAGAACAATGGATACAAAAACAGGGTGGAGATATTAGTTACTTAGAAAACACAGAAAAGTTTGAAAAGGCTAAATATGTAATTCCTGTTATAGCAGATAGAAGCGGATATGTGAAAAGCTTAGATGCACAAGAAATAGGCAAAGCATCAATGAATTTAGGCGCTGGTAGAAAGAAAAAAGAAGACAATATAGATTTTTCAGTTGGAATTATATTAGAAAAGAAAACAGGAAACAAAGTTGAAAAAGGAGAAAACATAGCTTTTGTTTATGCTAATAATGAAAAATTAGGGCAAGAAATTTCTCAAGATATATTAAATGCATACACAATTGTTGATGAAATTGTGGAAAAGAAGCAAGATATTTTAAAAATAGTGTAAAAAAAGTTAATATGAAAAAAATTGACACGTTTTTAAATAAAAAACGTGCCAAATTTTTTGGCCTACATTGATATTATAAAGATATCGTTTTATTTACAAAATTACTAAATTGCTCTTGTGATAAAAAGCGATTTAAATTTTTATTTGAAATACCAGTATTTGAAGCTATATCTTCTAAATTAAGATTAGTATTTGAATTTTCCATAATAAAATTTTCTAATCTACTCATTTCTAATTGATCTTTTTGAAGGCAACTAGGGCAAGTATTTCCCTCTGACATAAAAAAACCTCCACAACGACTACATCTATTAAAATTCATAACAATTACCTCCATTCATTTGTGACAAAAACATTATAACACATACTTTGACAAAAAACTACAAAAAAATAAAAAAATAGTTATAAAGTAAAAAATGGTAAATCAAAAAAATACTTGAATATTATGAAAACTTGTGTAATAATTAAATGGAATATGAAGAGATGATTAATGTGAGGGGATTATATGAATAGTAACAAAGCATATAAAATATGTATGGCAATTATAATATTTGTAATTACATTTATAATGAGCTCTACTTGTTATGCAGATACTCAAAGAATAACAAATGATTTTGAAATAAGTTCAAATTCTGTTAATTTAGATGAGGTTACATATGGATGCAGTGAAGAGAAAAACGGGAAAACTATATCATTATTAGTTAGTGCAAAAAAATATAATTTACCATCAAATTTATATAAATATAAAAGTGACGTTCGTTTAAGAGTAACATATACAGAAAATGACCAAAATGTATATGACTGTAAAGTTGTAAATTATAAAACAGGAGCAGTAATTGAAAATGCAACTGATGAAACTATACAGCAGTTATTTGATATTGAGTACGGAAAAACTATTAAAGATAATACATGGACTGATAAGGTAAAAATATCTGAGCTTACTCAAGGTACTATTTACAAATATACAGCAGATACTGCTACTCAATTTCCTGAAATAGAAAATGATACATCAAAAAATTGCTTGGTTTATATTAAACAAAAAAATGATGATAGTTATGAAAATAAAATATACATGGGGAAAAAAATTGCAAGTTCTGCAGCATCAATGTCATCAAATGAATATAATTCAGGAGATTCATTTAAGATTATGTATAAAGAACTTACAACAAGTGAGTTGCTAAAATTAATAAAACAAGAAGAAATTATTTATTTGAGCAAATATAAAAATGGAGATAAATTGCAATATCAATTTGAAAAGTACATATATAATGACACAGATAAAGAAATAACAGTTAATACAAAAGATGTTGTAGTTTCAGGAGCTGAAGATACTAAGACAGTTGTAATTGGTAAAGGCGAAATTTACGGATTTGATTGGATGATTGATTCAGCAACTATTAGTTATATTGAAACAATTAATAACAATGAACAAAATAATCAAAATAATCAAAATAACCAAGCAGGTGGAAATGAAAACACAAATAATCAAGCAAACCAGACAAATCAACAGACACAAAATGGAGATGGTGGAGCAGAAGGTTCTAACTTACCTAAAACAGGAATTTCAGATTCTATAGTTTTTATAATTTTAGTTGTTCTTATTGTAACAATTATAATTGGAAGAAAATTAAGAAACCTTAATGGTATAGAATAATTTATAATAAAAAATACTTAAAAAGTGTTGCAATCGCAACACTTTTTTGATATAATAATATACGTTGAAAAATACACACATATTGTTAGTGTAAAAAGAGTGCTTGTATATACAAGTCTTTTTATATGATTGAAGCAGTATGGAGGAAAAACTAAAAGGAGGAAAGAAAAATGGCAGTAGTTGCAATGAAACAATTACTTGAAGCTGGTGTTCACTTTGGACATCAAACAAGAAGATGGGATCCTAAAATGGCTGAATATATATTCCAAGCTAGAAATGGTATCCATATCATCGACTTACAAAAAACATCTAAAAAATTAGATGAAGCTTATGCATTCTTAAAAGAACAAGCAGAAGCTGGAAAAACAGTTCTATTTGTAGGAACTAAAAAACAAGCACAAGAATGTGTTAAAGAAGCTGCAGAAAAATGCGGTATGTACTATGTAAATCAAAGATGGTTAGGTGGTACATTAACAAACTTCACAACAATTAGAAAAAGAATTGGAAGATTACTAGAACTTGAAAAAATGCAAGAAGACGGTACTTTCGAAGTATTACCTAAAAAGGAAGTTATTTTATTAAAGAAAGAAATGGAAAAACTAGAAAAGAACCTAGGTGGAATTAAAGAAATGACAGAACTACCAGGAGTTATGTTTATAGTTGATCCTAAAAAAGAAAGAATAGGAATATTAGAAGCTAAAAAGTTAGGTATTCCAGTAATAGGTTTAGTAGATACTAACTGTAACCCAGAAGACCTAGATTACCCAATCCCAGGAAATGACGATGCTATTCGTGCAGTTAAATTAATTGCAGATTGTATGGCAAATGCAGTTATTGAAGGAAAACAAGGTGAATCTATGGAAGTTGCTGAAGAAGTTGTAGAAGAAGCTACAGAACCTACAGATATGGAAGAAGTAGTTGCTACTGAAGAAGCTCCAGCAGAAGAAGTTGCAGAAGTAGAAAAACCAAAAAAGATAAGAAAAAAAGCTACTACAGAAGAAGTAGCAGAATAATATAAAATATTATTTTAAGAAGGATGTACTTATTCTTAAAAAGTAAGGATAAAAAGTACATCCTTTAATAAAAGAAGGAGGATTTTTTATGATTACTGCAGAACAAGTAAAACAATTAAGAGAAAAAACAGGTGCAGGAATGATGGACTGCAAAAAAGTATTAACAGAAACTAATGGAGATGAAGAAAAAGCAATTGAACTTTTACGTGAAAGAGGAATTGCAAAAGCTGCTAAAAAATCAGACAGAATTGCAGCAGAAGGTTTAGTTACAACATATGTAACAGATGATAAAAAAGTTGGAGTTGTAGTTGAAGTTAATGCTGAAACAGACTTCGTTGCTAAAAATGAAGAATTTAGAAGCTTTGTAGCAGATGTTGCAAAACAAGTTGCTGAAAAAAATCCAGCTACAGTAGAAGAATTATTAGAACAACCTTCAATTGTAGAACCAGATAAAACAGTTAAAGATGTATTAACAAATAAAATTGCTACAATTGGTGAAAATATGTCAATTCGTAGATTTGAAAGATTTGAATCAAATGGTTTAATAGAAAGCTATATCCATGGAGATGGAAAAATTGGTGTTTTAGTTGAATTAGAAGGTGGAGACAGCACATTAGCAAAAGATATTTGTATGCAAATAGCTGCTGCTAAACCAGAATACCTAGATAGAGAAAGTGTTCCAGCTGACAGAGTAGCACATGAAATGGAAATTTTAAAAGCACAAGCTGTTAATGAAGGAAAACCAGAAGCAGTTGCTGAAAAAATAGTACAAGGAAGAATTGGAAAATTCTACGGAGAAATTTGTTTAGTAGAGCAAGATTTCGTAAAAGATCCAGATCAAAAAGTTGGAAAATTAGTTGAATCTAAAGGTGCAAAAATTATTAGATTTGCTAGATTTGAAAAAGGTGAAGGATTACAAAAAAGAGAAGAAAACTTTGCTGAAGAAGTAGCAAAACAAATTAATGGATAGTTATAAATGAGTAATTTGAAATATATTTCAAATTACTCGTTTTTTATTACTATACCCTTGTTTATACATAGTAAATTTGATATAATGCGAATAAATATAAAAGGCTGGTGGTAAAATGATTTTAAAAATTATAACATTTAATGTTGCACATGGAAAAGGTATGGATGGAATAGTTGACCTACAAAGACAAGCAGATGTAATAAAAAAATACAATCCAGATATAGTTTTTTTACAAGAAGTAGATATGTATACTAAAAGAGCTGGTGAAAGAAATCAAATTAGAGAATTTAGTAAAGCAATAGGTCTATATTATTGCTCAATGGAAAGTAATATTACATTAGAAGAAGGATATTATGGCGATGGAATTATTAGTAGATTTCCAATTTCATTCTCAACCAATTATTTAATGCCACTTACAGATATAAATCATGAACAAAGAGGAATTTTATGTAATAGAATTTCTTTTGGAACCACAAAAATAAACTTATTTTCTGTACATTTATCAACATACCAAGATGAAAGAATTTTAGCTGCAAAAGAAATAAATAGAATTATAAGAAAAATAGATCCAAGTGAACTAATAATTATGGGCGGAGACTTTAATGTTGGAGTTACAAGACTTGGAAAAGGCAAATATACATTTGAAGAGTCGGAAACATATGAAGAATATGAAATATTAAAAAAGCAATTAGAACAATTACCAAACCAAAAAAATACTTGGTTTTCAAATTTAGGAAATGGATGTATTGATACAATTTTTTATTCTAAAGGTATTAGATTAAATAAATATGAAACTATAGAAGCAAACGGAGCATCTGACCATAATGCTGTATTTGCAGAGTTTGATATATAAAAGGAGAATTAAAAATGACAGACAAGCAAAAAATGAAATTTAATGTATTAGCAATATTTTGTATATTGATATTTAGTTTTGCATTAACACCAATTACATTTCAAAATGACACATATTACACAATTAAAATAGGTGAACATATTGTTCAAACAAAACAAATTGATATGCAAGACCCATTTTCATGGCATGATAATTTACCATATACATATCCACATTGGGCATATGATGTAGGAACTTATTTGATTTATAATTTAGGAGAAAATACTAGTATAGGTGGATTTTGTGCAGTATATATTGCTACTGCCATTTTATCAATGATATTAGGAGTAGTACTTTATTATACATCAAATAAATTATGTAAAAATCAAGTCGTTTCGTTTGTAATTTCAATGATAACAATGTTTTTATTAAAAAACTTTATTGCTGCAAGAGCACAATTGGTAACATTTATACTATTTGCATTAACTATTTTATTTATTGAGCAATTTATTGCTACAAAAAAGAAAAGATACTTTGTTTATTTACTTATAATTCCTATATTAATAGCAAATTTACACTGTGCTGTATGGCCATTTTATTTTGTATTGTATTTACCATATGTTGCAGAATATCTATTGGCTACTATTGCAGATTTACAATTATATTATTTACTTGCAATAAAGTGGAATGAGCTTAAAATAAAGAGATTGAATAAAAAAGGTAAAATTGATGAAGTTGGAAAATATCAAGAAAGAATAGCACATTTACAACTAGATAAAGAAAATTCAGCACAAGCAAGAAAGAGAAGAGAAGCCAAAGCATATAAGGTAATTTTTAAAAAAGATCCAATAGTAAAGTGGCTTATAGTTATTATGGTAATTAGTGCTATTACAGGATTTTTAACACCTTTAGGAACAACACCATACACATATTTAATAAAAACAATGAAAGGAAATACAACACAAAATATTAGTGAACATTTACCATTAACATTAATCAATAACACAGCAATGTTAGTTGTATTTGCAACATTTTTAATGTTTTTAATATTTACAGATACAAAAGCAAGGCTAAGAGACTTTTTTATGTTAGCAGGGCTTACTTTATTAACATTTATGACAAGAAGGCAGTCATCAATTTTTGTTATAATATGTGGATTTATATTTGCTAAAATGGTTGCAAGTTTTGTACAAAAATATGACAAAGATAGTGAAGGAAAAATAATAAATATTGCAACAACTTTATTAGGAAAAATATTTGTTGTTTTGTTTGTTGTATTAATAAGCTTTTTAATATATAGAGATAAAAGCAATGATAAATTTGTAAATACAAACACATATCCAGTAGAAGCTTCAGACTATATTTTAAGCCATTTTGATTTAGAAAATATACATTTATTTAATGAATATAATTATGGTAGTTACTTGTTATATAGAGGAATACCAGTATTTATAGATTCAAGAGCTGATTTGTATGCTCCAGAATTTAATGGTGTAAAAAATAAATATGGAAAATATGAAGGAAGAGATATTTTCTCAGATTATATTAATACTTCTAATATTAGCAAATATTATGAAGATACATTTGAAAAATATAATATAACACATATAATAGTAAGAAGAAATTCAAAATTAAGTATGCTTATATCAAAAGACAGTAATTACAAAAATCTATATCAAGATAATAATTTTGTAATTTATGAAAGATTGACAAAATAAAAGGAGAATAAATTTGAAATTTGTTGTACAACAAGATGGAAAAAGATTAGATAAATATATTAGTGAGCAGAATACAGAATTGTCAAGAACAATGATTCAAAAACTCATTGATGAAAATCAAGTTTTAGTAAATAGTAAGCCACAAAAAGCTTCATATAAAGTTCAATGTAAAGATGAGATAATAATAAATATACCAGAACCAAAAGAAACAAATTTAAAATCACAAGATATCCCACTTGATATTATTTATGAGGACAATGATATTTTAGTTGTAAATAAAGCAAAGGGGATGGTAGTGCATCCTGCTGTTGGAAACCCAGATGGCACATTGGTTAATGCTATTATGGCGCATTGCAAAGATAATTTATCTGGAATAGGGGGAGAACTTAGACCTGGAATTGTACACAGGCTTGACAAAGATACATCGGGCTTACTAATAATTGCTAAAAATGATAAGGCACATATAAAGCTAAGTGAACAAATTAAAAATAGAAAAGTAAAAAAAGTGTATTTAGCACTTGTACGAGGTGTTATTCCTGAAAATGAAGCAACTATTAATATGCCAATAGCCAGAAGCACAAAAGATAGAAAAAAGATGGCTGTTGATAAAAATGGAAAAGTAGCAATTACTCATTTTAAAGTATTAAAAAGATTTGAAAAATATACATATGTACAAGTAACAATAGAAACAGGAAGAACACATCAAATTAGAGTACACTTATCTGAAATTGGTTATCCAGTTGTAGGAGATTATACATATTCAAATGGAAAAAATGAATTTAATGTAGAAGGGCAAATGCTACATGCTAAAAGCCTTGATTTTGTACATCCGATTACTGGTGAGCATATGCATTTGGAGGCTCCGTTGCCTGAGTATTTTGTTGATATTTTGAATAGATTAGAGAGTTGAAAAATAAGGAAGAAGTTAGAAATGGAAGAAAGATTACAAAAATTCCTAGCTAATCAAGGGGTTTGCTCAAGAAGAAAAGCAGAGCAATACATATTAGAAGGAAAAGTAAAAGTTAATGGACAAGTTGTAACAGAACTGGGAACAAAAATAAACACAGATGTGGATAAGATTGAGTTTAATAATAAACTAATATCGAATGAAACAGAAAAAATTTATATATTATTAAATAAGCCAATTGGTTATGTAACAACTGTAAAAGATCAATTTGACAGACCAACTGTAATGGAATTTTTAAAAGAAAATGGTAAACCAATAAAAACAAAAGTAGTTCCAGTTGGAAGGCTAGATATGTATACATCAGGAGCTCTAATATTAAGCAATGATGGAGATTTTATATATCAAATTACACATCCAAAACATGAAATAAATAAAACATATCAAGTAACAGTTAAAGGAAAAATAACTGATTCTGAAATAGAAAATCTAAGAAGCGGAGTAGACATTGGAGATTATATAACAAAACCTGCTCAAGTAAGGATAATGAAAATAGATGAAGAAAAAAACATTTCAAGAATAGAAATTACAATACATGAAGGAAAAAATAGGCAAGTAAGAAGAATGTGCGAATCTATAGGAAAAAAAGTATTGGCATTACATAGAAGTAAAATAGGAAATATTGATGTAAAAGATTTAAAATTAGGAAGATTTAGATATTTAACTGATAAAGAGGTAAAACAACTTTTGACTAATTTTTAAATATGTGTTAATATAATACTGATTATTATTACTAATTGTAATGGTAATTATATGGTTAATATAACTAATTTTTTAGTCTTTAATAAAGATTAGAAGGGAGAAGAAAATGGTAGAAGATAATGAAATAAAGGCAACTATATCGCCTTTTGCAATTAGAGAGGGAGAAGTAAAAGTATTTGATGGTAAAGATGGCTATATTTCAATGAATCAAATTATTCATAGAATAAATATAGGGCATATTACTGACTTGCACTTTTCTATTTTAGAACTAGTAAATGAATTTGAATTTATTACCTCAAGACAATTACTTCAAATGCTAGAATGGAAAGGAATAGAAGTAGGCTCTCAAGATAAATTAAATAATAAATTAGAGCAATTGGTAAAAACAAAAATATTAACAAGATATTATTTCAATTCAGAAGATGGAAAAGGAATTTATAGAATTTATTGTTTAGAAAAAATGGGAAAGTATTTGCTTAACTCACGTGGAGTTGAATGTAAATGGCAACCTACAGATAATACAAAACCAGTTGCAATGATAAAGAAAAGATTGGCTGGAAATCAAACATTAATTGCCTATTTAAGAAAGGTAAAAGCTTTTGATTCATATGTTCCAAAGCCAAGTTTTACAGCTAAACAAGCTGGAAAAGTATTTAAAGCAAGTGGAGGAAGTGTAAAATTAACCAAAAATAATAAATCAATTGAATTTGTATTTGAAGTTGTACGTAGAGAACCAGATTGGGAGAAAAAGTTGGTTGACAAAATGAGATTATACAAAGACTTTTACGAAAACTTCCAAACAGGTGACTCTGGCTATACAACTATTCCACAATTGATAATAATATGTGAAGATGACAAACATATGGCAGAAAGCTTTAAAGCTATAGTAATGAATAAAGTTGAAATATCAAATATAAAACTATATTTTACAACAGATTTAAGACAAAACGAAGAAACGTTAGAAAGAACATTAGTACATTTCGGAATAGACCCAGAAACTAAAAAATATAGAATGGAAAACATTGAAGTAAAATTATTAGGAATATAATAAAAAACTTTTTTGGATATTTATATTAAATGAAATCCAAAAAAGTTTTTATTTTTATATATTAATATAAGCTATTCAACATATATAAAATTAGAAATTCCATCTTTTTTCTATACTTTCTAGATTATCCCAAACAGCATTAAAATTATCTATATTATGTGTATTATGTTTTTCCTCGATACTAATTCTATTATATAATAGTATAAACATTAGACAGAATACTTTTCTTATATTTTCGTTATGATTATATAGAAATGTTATAAGTTCATTAAAGTCTATATTTTTAGTTATATTATAATCAGAAAATATAAAATATATAAAGTCATATATGGCATCACCTATAATAGTTCTAGGATCTATTATACCCACAATTTTATTGTCTAAGTAAACAAGATTAAAACTTCCTAAATCTCCATGAATTAACTTTGGAATTATACAAAAAGTTTGCATTAATTCTAATTTATTTAATACTTTATGAGTTTTAGATAAATACTTGTCAGACATGTATTTTTTTTTGCTTTGAAATTCTGAGTATAAGAAGTCGTTCCAGCTTTTTTTTGGAGTTAATATATCTCCATATCTTCCATTCTCCATGATAATATAATTATTAATCATATCATATACATCTAATATAAGCATTTGACAATTATTTTCATAATCTAATCTGTTACCATATATATAATTGTAAATTACAAAATTATTTTCTGTGTTTTCTTTTAGAATTTTCTCTACTGGCAATATATTAGAATAACTCTTTATAAAAAACTGTTCAGAAATAAGGGTTGTTCGCGGAGCAACTTTTACAATGTATTTTCCATTTACTAAAATTATTTTATTTTTTATTTTTATCACTCCCATTTTTCAAGGTTAAGTTTATGAAATTAAATAATTCATCAATATTTTTTTCATTTTGATAAATTTTATATATTGATATTTGTTGAGTATCAAGTAAAGGAATACTTGGGTTTTCAAATATGCTAGAAAGATATCTTATAGTGTCATACGAACCGCATCTTCTATTTCTTTGAAGAACTTCAGCTTTTTGGTTTTCAGTCAATTCTATTATGCGAATATGTTCAAGTTCAGGAAAATAAAGAGGAATTATAATAAAACTTACTTTTACCTTATTTATTAATTTTATATTATAGATATCTTGTAACTCATTAACCTTTATATTAAACTTTTTTTGTGAATATAAATGAAAATTAAAATCTGATACATATAAGAATTTATCTGCGAATTCTGTTTTTTCCATTATAGCTTGCTTAATATTAGGATTTAACACTGATGATAAAGTACCTAAACGTATACCGACACGTGAAGGAGAACCTACTGCAATAAGATTATTGTTTTCTTTTTTTAAAGCTAAATGTGAATTACTAACGAAATTAAATCCAGATTGAAGAAGATAATTTAGTATTGTTGTTTTTCCAGAATTTCTTTCTCCTATTATAACTATGCCACTGGAATTTTTTTCTACACAAGCTGCATGAAAATATGAATAATTTGACCTTTCTAAAAATAAACCAAATATACTTATTAAGTTCTCACCAATAAATTGAATAAGATTATCTGTAATATTATTATATAGAATAAAAATCTCATCTTTTTTGCAAGATATAATAATACCGTCCCTATCTTTTAAATATATAAAGTTATTAACAGATGATGATTTATGAGAACTGATTAAACTCTCGTATTTGTATTTATTTATGTAGATATATAAATTAAAATTAACTTTTAGAGAATTTGTATCAAAAGTATAATAATTACCATATTCCATTTTTAATTTTTTTAATAACTCGTCAACACAGATAATCTTAATAGATATGCCCTCATTTTTTACATAATTGATTTTCACTTTTTCTTCTTTCATATTCCTCTTTCATCCCGTTTTTTGTTAGATAATCATTTATATACTTTTTTATTTTTAACTTTGCAGAACACCAACTATCTTCTGCAAAATTATAATCATTATGCAATATATAAGCATTGGCTGGACAGCCGTCCCATGCATTCACTATAAATTTCACATGTTCCGCATTTTCCAGATTTTATTTGCTCATTTCTATAATCAACAATCTTTTTGATTTTTTCTAATAAAATAGCAATATCTATGTCATTGATATTTCCATAAAAAAATTCTTTATTATTATATGTTCTATTACATGAATATAAATTCCCATCTGAATCTAGTGAAATAAAGTTTAAGGCACATTTACCAGAAGTTGCACAAGATTTATTACTATATGAACTATCTAGACATTTTACAAATTCATCGTAAATTTCTTTTATTTGAGTGAGACGTACATTGTCATCTGAAGTATCCTCTATCCATATATTAAATAATTTTTTAAAAAATTTAAAGTAGCTTTCATTAGTCATAAAATTGATATCCATAGAATTATTGCACTTAAATGCAGGACGGATATTACAATTTAATTTATTGTTACGTAAAAATTCATATAATTCGTCCTCTTTATTAAGTATTTGGTTAGTTAAAGTCATTATTATTCCAAAATTAATGTTTTCTTTCTTTAATAAATCAATTTTTGATAAAACATCTGTAAATGAATTTTTATTATTTTTATATACTCTAAATTTATTTGTTATTTCATCATAACCGTCAAGACTTATTCCTACATGGACATTATATTTTTTTAGGATAGCTGTGATATTTTTATTAAGTAATGTTGCATTGGTTTGAATACTAAATCTTGCGTTAGGGTATAATTTTTTTATTTGCCCTAACAGTGCATCATAATTTTGATAGTTAATAATTAATGGTTCTCCACCATGAAATATTATTTCACTTGAAGCATTAGTATTAGGCCAAAGCTTTTTTATGTATTTAATTATGTTTGGAATTTTTGATGCAAATTCTTCATTTTCTTTTATTAAATTAGTGTGGTTATTCTTATCATAACAATATTTACAATTTAAATTGCAAGAATTAGTTGATCTAAATATAATTGTAAAATTTCTCATAACTTTGTATCCTTTCACATATAAAATAGAGCCCACTATATAATATAATGGGCATGCTTTGTGGTGTTAATAGCTATCGTCATATCTTGAAGTGTCATCATAATGAGAGTCAAAATATCTATCATCAGCTCGATCACTATGTCTATCATGATAGTAAGAATCATTGTAATTATCTCTATGAACTAACTCACTATTAAAAGTAAAATTGCCTTGAGAGAAAAATTCTTCTAATCTATTACTCATAATTACTCCTTTCTATTACTAAAATTTATTTATTTTTTTTCTTTAGATTAACAACAATTGCATTTTCATTATCAAATAAGTATTTAGAATCAGATGTGTCTGTTTGAATAGGGTTAAATTCACGGTCTATATCATAATTATCATTATTTGCTGTAACTGCTGCAAAATCACCTTTTTTTGTTTTTAAAGCTTTTTTAGCAGCTGATTGTGTATCAGTAATTCCACTAACAAATTTGGTAAAATTGTAGTTTTTAGTTTTTTGTACTTCTTTATATTTTGATTCCATAAAATCAACTTTACCTTTATCAACAGCACTTTTTCCACCTAAGTCTTTTACTTTGTAAATAACTTGTTTTCCTTTTAAAGACATAATCTTGCCTTTAGCAAAGTTAGGTTGCCACTTAAATTTAATTCCACTCTTTTTTGCATCATATTCCACTTTATCACTATTATAATTGTCAGTCCAAGACCATTCTCTTTTATCTTGCATTGCTGTTTCCCACCATTCAACATCTTCAGGTGTCGCATTACCGAAAATTATTTTATTAACTGTGTTTGAAAGAATTAAGTTCTTGTAATAATCACCTCTAGCATCAGCAGATAAATCTCCTTTTAATTGTGTTAAGTTTTGAGAATCTAATACTGTTGCAACATTATATTTTCTGTATAAAGTATATATTGGTTCAGTAGCTTTACAAATATATGCAGGAAAATCATCTATATATAAGAAGTGAGGAATACGTGTACTGTCATTTCCTGGTCTAGCAAGTATTGATTGTTGCATTAACAATAAGAAGAATAAACCAAATGCTTTGTGAGCAGTTTCTCCTAAATCACCTCTACGTGTACATACTAAAGTTACTTGACCTTCTGATAATATTTTATCATATTCTAGGTTGTTAGAACGATTACATAATACAGATTTTACACCAGGGTAACGTAGTAAGTTATCAATTTCTGCAGAAGCAGTTGTTGTTGAACGTTGAGCATTTAATAAATTAGGGCTATCTGGGTAAAAGTTATTTTCAAAATATTTAATTAAAATACGATATTTTGAAGCTAACTCAGGAATTTCTTTCATTTTATCAACTAAATCAACAATTAAACTGAAATCTGTAAGCATATCTAACATATCTTCTAAGTTAGGTAGTAAGCCATCATGTTCTAATGGATACATTTCTTTTAACAATATTGCTATATTTTCAATCATTTGAACTGCTTCATTTTCTCTAAAAGCAAGTTCTGTATCTGGTCTACTATGAATAAATAATCCTTTTAATACTGAAGATACAGCTAAACCTGTTTTTATAGGATCTTTATAAACAAATGGGTTTAAACCAGGTGAATCTGCACGATTTGGATCAACTATATTTACTGGAATATGGTAATTGTTTGCAACTTTTGCAATCTTTTCAACTGATTCATGCTCTGCTGAAATATAAGTAATACCCATATTACGGTAAATAATTTTGTCTCCAGAACTTGAAATTATCATTTTTTTCATATAGCTTTTATAAGTATCAATTTTTTCCTCTTTAGGAATTAACATATCTAAAGAAAAATGTTCATTTATATAATCATTATCATATGGGCAACTTAAAGATGCAAGGCCAGTTCTTAATGCTGTATATCCCATTTCTTTTGAAACTTCTTTAAAAAATGATTTTCTTTCAATATCTCTTGCAAGCATTGGCTCATAAATCATTGTGGTTTTACCTGAGCCAGAAACACCAACAACTAATAGTGATTCATAACGTTTCTTTTCTGGAATACATACATCTTGACCACTTTCACTATCCATACAAACTTTAACTTCGCAAGTATATGCTCCATGAGCTTCTTTATCAGATGAAAGCTTAATTCCACCATAATCGAAAATAGAATCACGAATATCTTTAACATCATTAATACCAAAAATCAACCATTTTATTACTTTATAGAAGGTAACTAAAGGAATATATACCCCTATAGCTGTAAAAGCAGGTTTAAATAAGTAAAAGAACTCTCTTGCTAATTGAGGGTAATTTGGTAATGATAAAAGGTTTATCCATACAATTTGGTTTAGCCATTGAACAACAGCTGACACAATTAAAATGTAAAATGAAACTATAAATGTATGAAAAAATCTTAATTTATTAACATCTGCTTTTGCAAACTTTGATCCTCCTGAAAAGAAAAATGCAAATGTCATACAAGCAAATGCAAAGAAATATTTTATTGGACCCCAATAACTAAAACCTACACCTGTAAAAATTATAAACAATAATTCAACAATTCTATCTACTAATATATAAGCAGAAATTAAAGTTAAAATATAGGTTACAAATGTATTTCTGTCAGTTTTTAAAACTTTTAAAAATTTATCAAATAGTTTCAAAAAATTCACCACTTTCATTTTCATATCTATACTACTATATTATCTTATAAAATCGCGAAAAATACAAGGCTTTTTGCGAAAAATGTAGAAAAAATAGCTCTTAAATCCTCTTATATAAAAGTGTAATAATCATACTTTTTAAAGTATATGTATATAAAAAGAAAAATATAGAGGAAAATTTAAATGAAAGCAAAAAAAGAAAGTTTTATGAAAGGTGTTTTGGTTTTGATGATAGCACAGATTTTAATCAAAGCACTAGGACTCATTTATAAATTATATTTAACAAATAGAGAAGGATTTGGAGATAAAGGAAATGCTATTTATAGTAGTGGATTTCAAATATATGCTTTATTTTTAACAATTTCATCAGTTGGAATTCCAGGAGCATTAGCTAAATTAGTTTCCGAAAAAGTTGCAATAGGAGACACAAAAGGTGCACATAGAATATTTAAAATTGCTTTTGTTACTTTTGGATTGATAGGCTTTTGCAGTAGTGCAATATTGTTTTTAGGGGCAAAATATATTTCTAATACCTTATTGCAAATACCAGAAGCAGAGCTAACATTAGTAGCTTTGTCACCATCCATATTTTTTGTATCAATATCTTGTGTAATAAAAGGGTATTTTATGGGAAGGGAAAACCTAAAAGTTACTGCAAATTCTCACACTTTGGAACAATTTTTTAAAACAGTATTGTCTGTTATAATAGTAGAATTTATAGCGATGACGACAGGAGTAGATACATCTGTTATGGCAGCGGGAGCAAACTTAGCCACTACATTATCTACAATTTTATGTTTTATATATTTATATAAATATTATTCTAAAATGAGAAAAGAAATTGCATGGGAACTTAAAAGGGGGAAGGAATATAAAAAAACAAGGATAATTAAAACTATAAAACAAATATTGTTTGTTTCAATACCAATGTCAATGACAGCAATATTGGGAACAATAAATAAAAATATTGATTCAATGACAGTGGTAAGAGGGCTAAAAAGATTTTTATCAGAAGAACAGGCCAAAATACAATATGGAATTTTAAGTGGAAAAGTAGATACATTAGTTACACTGCCAATGTCACTAAATATGGCCTTTGCAACTGCTTTGGTTCCATCTATATCTTCTTCAAAAGCAATTGGAGATATGGAAACCGCAAGAAAAAGAATTTCATTTTCAATGCTTATAACTATTTTAATAGGAATGCCATGTATGATAATGATGATATTGTTTGCAAAGCAGATTTTAGAGCTATTATTTCCAAATGCAACATCAGGAGCTTTTATTTATCAAATAAGTTGTTTAAGTATAATTTTTATTGTTTTGGAACAAACTATAAGTGGTGCTTTACATGGATTGGGAAAGATGGTAACTCCAGCAATTGCACTTGGAATAGGGGTTATAGTTAAATTTATTTTAAATTTATATTTAATACCAATAAATCCAAGTGAATTTATAATAGGTGGAACTGCAGGAGCAGCTTTTTCAACAGTGGTATGTCATGCAATTGCTTTATTCATTGAATTTAAAATTTTAAACAAAAATATAAATCTTAAATTAAATAAAACAAAATTTGTATTAAAACCTTTTATTGCAAGTTTGGTTATGGCAGTTTCCTCATATGTGATGTACATATTAATTATAAATAAAATTCAAAATAAGTTGGCAACATTATTTTCAATTGGTTTAGGAATGCTTATATATGTAATATTTGTCATATTATTAAAAATTTTTTCAAAAGAAGAAATTTTTATGATTCCATTTGGAAAAAAAGTTTATTATTTTTTAGAGAACTTGAAACTGTACAGAAACGGCTGAAACAGTATTGAAATAGGCATGTACAGGACCACAAAAACTTGAAAACGTTGACATGTGCAAGTTTTAAAATAAAATTTTAAATAAAAAAAGAAGGATTTTCAAAAAAAATGACGAATAATGTTAGTAGTAGATAATAAGTCTACGGATTTTAAAATCTTATAGGAGGTAATTTAAAATGAACAAATCAGAATTAATCGCAGCTATGGCAGCAAAAACAGGAGAAACAAAGAAAGATGCTGAGGCAGCTTTAAACGCATTCGTTGGCGTTGTAACAGATGCATTAGTAAAAGGAGATAAAGTTCAATTAGTTGGATTTGGTTCTTTTGAAGTAAGAAAAAGAGCTGCTAGAAAAGGTAGAAACCCACAAACTAAAGAAGAAATCAAAATACCAGCATCTAAAGCACCTGTATTCAAAGCAGGAAAAGCTTTAAAAGAATTAGTAAACAAAAAATAATTTGAAATTTATATAAATTATATGAATTCATATCAAAAGGTGTAGAGTAGGTCTACATCTTTTTTTTGAATTGATATAAAAAAATTACAGAAATTTCCTTATTTTTTTTCAAAAAAGTGTTCTAAACGGATTGTTATTGTGATATAATGCAAAAAAAATAAGGAGGAAACAGATGTATAGAAACACTTATGCACAAATTGATGTTGGAAACATACAAAATAATGTTAAAACAATTGTTAGAAAATATCCTGAATATGACTATTACTTTGCGGTTGTAAAAGGAAACGCATATGGACATAGTGATAAAATTTGTAAGTATTTAATAGAATGTGGAATAAATTATTTTGCTATTTCATCTTTAGAAGAAGCAATTAGCTTAAGAAGGCAAAAAATCAATACTCCTATATTATTCTTAGAACCAATAGACTTAAGGTATATAGATAAATGTATTGAAAATAATGTTACAATAACGGTTCATGATTATGAATATTTTAAAAGACTACAACAAATAGATATAAAAAAGCCTTTAAAAGTTCATATAAAAATTGATAGCGGGCTTTGCAGACTTGGATTAAATGATAAAATGCAAGTAAAAGAAGTTGTACAAGAATTAAGAAAAAAGCCGAATGTTGAAGTAGAGGGAATATTTACTCATTTTGCAACAGATGGGGTATATGATATTTCATGGGACAATCAATATGCAAAATTTCAAGAACTTACATCAGAAATTGATTTAATGCAGATTCCTATTGTGCATTTAGGAAGGAGTCAAACTTTACTTAATCACAATAAAATACCATTTGCTAATGGAATTAGACTTGGAATTATAATATATGGATATAATACTACACCAAAGCCATTACCAGATGGTTTTATAAACGAATTAAAAAGAATAAAAAGAGAATGGTACAAAAAAAGACACCATATTAGCAAAACTATAACAGATACGGAAATTAATTTAAAAACTGCATTTTCTTTATATAGTGAAGTAGTACAAGTTAAGCAAATTGAAAAAGGAAGTTTTGTTGGTTATGGCAGAATCTATGAGGCCCCAGAAGATATGTATGTTGCTGTTATTCCAATAGGCTATGCAGATGGATTTAGTACAAAAAATAAAGGAAGAGAAGTTGCTATAAATGGAAAAAGATATCCTTTAGTTGGAGTAGTAAACATGGGAATGATAATTGCAAAAGTTGACGAAACTGTCCACAATGGGGATAAAGTCACCTTAATAGGTGATGAAATTCCAATGAGAGAGGTTGCTAAATATATGGGAACCAGTGTATATGAAGGTTCATGTATGATAAATGATTGGATACCAAGAGTTCTAGTAAAAGATGGAGAAATAGTAGAAATAGATGAAAGAAAATAGGAGGAATATATATGAATTTTGATGTTCTTATTTTGGGAAGTGACTTTAATGCATATTTTATGTCAAGATGTTATCATGAATTATTTAATAAAAAAGTAGATGTAATAAGCAAGAGAGCTATAGGAGTTGTATCATATAGTACAATAGTTAATTTTAAAGAGGTTCCAAACTTTGAAAATGCAGAGGTATTTGTAAAGACGCTAAATGAATATGCTGAGCAAAGTGATAAAGAAAAAATAGTTCTTGTCGGAACAAGTGATGAATTGGTAAGATTAATAATTGAAAATCAAGGAAAATTAAATAGCAAATATGTACATAATTATCCAAGTCTAGAAATATTAAATAAAATTCTGGTCAAAGATACATTTTATCAAACTTTTGATAATTGTGAATTTGATATTCCAAAAACATATATATATCCTTGTAATTCAAATCAAACGATTGATGAAGAAAAAGTTGCTAAACTTATGTATCCTTTAATAGTAAAACCAGGAAACAATATTGAATATCATAACCACAAATTCGAAGGAATGTTCAAAGTATTTAAAGTGCATTCAAGAGAAGAATTGCAAGATGTAATAAAGAAGATAGAAAACTCAGGTTATAATAAAAACTTAGTTATTCAAGAATTTATTCCAGGTGATGACTGCGCATTATTTGATTGTCAATTTTATTGTAGCAAAGATAAAAAGGTACAACTAATGGCATTTGCACAAATTGGACTACAAGAAAGAAATCCAGGTGGAATAGGAAACTGTACATTATTAGTAAATGGATTTAACGAACATGGTTATGACGAAAAAATAGTAGAGCCATTAAAGAAATTCATGGAGAGAATAGGGTACCAAGGTTTTGCTGAGGTTGACCTAAAATATGATAACAGAGATGGAAAATATAAAGTTCTAGAAATAAATCCAAGGCAAGCTAGATGTAGCTATTATCTTGCAGCAGGTGGACACAACCTAATACAGTATTTAGTAGATGACTTAATATATCATAAAGAAAAAGAATTTACATTAATGAAGAATGAAGTAGCATTAAGCTTTGTACCAAAAAGTGTTGTAAAAAAATATGTGACAAGTGAACCGCTTAGAAATGAAGCACTAAAACTAGCAAAAGAAGGAAAAATGGTAAATCCACTAAAATACAAAGCAGATAAAAGCTTAAAAAGAAGAATATACCTAATAATGAAAGACATAAGCTATAAAAGAAAATATAAAAAATTAACTTGGTAAAAAAACAAGCCAACAGAATTTTACATTCTGTTGGCTTGCTTTGACAGTAAGAGGCTGACAATACGGCAAATTAGTCCAATCCTCTTTGTTGTTGTAACTCCAATTCTTGTTTTTCCATTTCATTCTCTGTTTCATCAATCAATGGTGTATCTGACATTTCTTCTAATACTTGCCTTCCTAAAGTGGCTGTACCAACTTGTTGATCAGGAGGTAAAAATGTAGGCATATCTACAGCATTAGGTATTTCAATTTCTTGTTCGCCTACTAATTTTCTCATTTCTGCTAAATTTTGTGGTATAACTCCAAATTCATTTTTCATTACTTCTCTTGCAATTTGAATTAAGCTAATTACAGAAGACTCTTTTCCCATCAATGATTCTAACATATATTCTCTATAAGCATTACTAAATTGTGGATTAGAATGTAAATATTCTGATAATTTCTTTGACTGTCCTGACATTATACCCAATTCCATTTCTAACATGGTATTAAATGAGGTTATATTTGCATTAAAACATTCTTTTACATCAAAATCTTTATTAACTTCAAAAAAGTCTGTATCTATAATTCTTATCCTACTATTTTTTTCATCCCACATTATTCCTCCTTGATTTAAATCCTGAAAGAATACTTTATCTTGTGCAAGACTTCTAATATCTTGTTCTGCTTGTTTTATTGCATTTATTAATGTATCTAAATCAATTTCTTCTACTTTTTCTTGTAACTGCTGTCCATCAACATATTCCATTGTATATCCTTGAAATTTTCCATCAATTTCAACTCTATTTTGTGGAAATGCACAAATATCATTATTAATTTTTAGTAATTGCGCAAATTGTTCTTCGTTGTGAAGTTGCATACCATTTTCATTTAATGCTTTAATAACTTGATTATCTCCATATTTATATACAACTGAACAGGCACCTCTTCCTAGTACCTGCATTTTATTTAATATTTCTGAATTTATTTTGATTATTTCATTTTTAGCCATAAACAATCCCTTCATTTGTTTTTAATAGTATAAATATTATTTTATTTAAAAAAATTTTTAATCTTATTAAAGATTCTTGTAATAAAATTTTCTTTATAAACTACCACTTCAGTAACTTCTTTTTTTACTTCTGTTTCGCTACAAGCATTTCGCTTTTTAAATATATTTTCAATACCATATAAGGACTTTTTTTGTTCTTCTAAAATTAATCTATCATTTTTTTGCTTTCTGATAATTTTATCCCTTTGTACTTCTGTTGCCCAATAATCTCTAAATAATATTCCTATTATTGCTTTTGCTCTTTTAGAAACATTTTGCTCATCTAATGTCTTGTTAGGATTGTATGTAAATTTATATTCTTTATTTGAATTTAGCTTAAATAGTTCTATCTTGCTTGCAGGAATTTTATTATAATCTTCTTTAGAAATAAACTTTAATATCTCTAAAACTTCACTATAAGCATTTGCATATTCTACACTAACCATTTTTTCCTCTTTTCATAGTGTTATTTTAATATAAGGAATAAAATAGCACTAATAACTAATTGTACGAGTAAAATTATTCTAGTAACTTTATATATTTTTTCAATTGTCATTCTTCTTTTTTCAGCATCCCAGTATTTTCCGAAATGTACCTCTGAATGTTCTATATAATCATCAACATCATCTGTATAGTTTCCTTTATTTGCTGAATAATTGTATCCTACATATTTGGTATCTGGTAATAGGGGTCTATAAACTGATAAAATATACCAATATGAAAATATATTTCCTAATAAAATTGCAATAAACCATTGTCCAAATACTAAAACATATTTATTGTTTAAATACTCTGCTAATACAGGAGATATTTTACCTGCATTGATTTTTAAAATAACATATAAAACATATGATAAAATAATTCCTACAGATATTGTAAAACATTGTGTTCTTATTTTTCTATGTTTCATAGTTTTATTATATCTATCTTCATTATCTTCTAAAATATTCATTACTTCTGAATATAAATTATGTGCTTCGTTTTCTTGATTTGTAGTATTTACATCTATGGTAACATCAAATTCTCTAAAGTATAATGATACATTAATTTTATTATATATGTCATTAATAGTATTATTTTGATTTTTGGTATAAAAACTAATATACAAATCTATAGATATGCTTTTTATTGCACCTGGTTGAGTTAGAATCCCAATAAACCAGTTATAATTGCTTTCTGTTATATTTTTACCGCTTTTAAATTCTACTGTATATTTTATTGCTGTATTTCCATTTCCATATTCCCATTGTTTTTCGCCATATGGAATATTCTGGTTTTTGTTTTCTTCTAATTCAAATTTTCTATCGTATTTTTCTTTGTAATCTTCTAGATGATTAGCAACTTTTATTATTGTTTCTAATGGTATTTGCTTATTTACTATTTTATTATTCATAAAGATCTCCTTTTCATAAGTTTATTATTCTACATTTTTTATAACATTACTACTCGAAAAAGTCAATTGCGATATGCTAAACTTTATACATACTTTATGGTTTTATTTGCTATACTAATTTTATAAGATAGGGAAGAATACTTTGATAGAAACAACAAGATAAAATATAAAATTTTTAAAAATATTTGACGTATATTAAGATTGACACTATAATAATTATAGTTTTAAGCAAAGAGAGTACGTAAGGACGGACGCTTGTACATAGATGAGCTGTTTATACAAAGAAGCACTAAAAGTTGGATGTTGAAAAATTAATTTCTGAAAGTAATTGAAGGAGGCTTTACTAACTAGTATGAAAGAAAAAAAGGATATTGCATTAATAATATTATCTATAGTTGTAATTTTTTTGATATTAATGGGATTATATGCATTAAGTTCAAATATAACAATGAAAAGAACTATAGGAGAGATTACATATTGTAAGATGGTGCATGACACCAATAGAGATGCTGTATATTGGAATGCAAGTGCAAAATTTTTTGTGGATGGAAAAGAATATTCTGGATATGTAAATGTTACTAGTAATAAGGATATTGGAGAAAAAATAATGATTTTGTATAATCCAAAAGATCCAAATGATTTTATCAGTCAATCTTCAACTTTTAGCGGAATCGTTATGATAATTTTTGGTTTTATATTTTCAATACCAATAATACTAAAACTAAAGAATAAACAAAAGCTAAAGGAAAATTACAAATTATGAAAATACTAGGAAAAGCAAAAAAAAAGAAACCTCTTTCGAGGAAAAGAATTTATTTCTTTTTATGTGATTTAGCTGTTGGATAAAAATGCCTCTAGCTCTGAAATTAGCATATTTACCTTAATTTTTTCGCTTTCATATAATCCTGTACCATAACTTTTTATAGTATTGCGTACCCACTGTACTCTTTGGAGTAAGCAAGTACCAGGCAAACAAGAATACACTGTTAGCAAATTATAAATAGCTTCTAGAATCTTTGAAATGGTAACGTTATTATCCTGGTTATTTTTTAAACCATCAATAGCAAACCGAAGGCTGTCATTCTGCATTTTGCAGCAGATTTGTTTGCAGTCGCATTCCACAGTTTTTGCAGGCTTTTTATTGCTCTGACACATAATACCTCCAACAGTATTCACGCTCAATTACATCAGTAAATGTAAAAGATAATGAAATCGGTACATTTATTATAATTCGCTGTACCAACGAATATTATAGTTATATTATAATGTATTTTACATAAAATTGCAAGTTTACATTTATGAGAAATTTAAAAGAAAGCCCAAGAGTAAAGATTAGCATTGCAAAATAATTTTAATAAAAAAATTATTTTGCTACATTAGCTTTATATGCATTTTTTACCTCTTGAATATCTTTTGACTTTCCTATAACTGCTTTTCCATTTATTACAGATTCAACTTGAAACAATGATAATTGATTATTTTCAATAGCTAAAGATGAATGTATTGACTGTGTTCTTGTTTTTCTTCTTAATTCTGGAAATCTATTTAAATTTTCAAAATAATTTGCTTATCCTATTTTTTTCATTATGCTTGTTGCTAAATTTAACATTTTATCAGTTATTGTATAAGGTGGGGAATTTGTTTTCATCTAAAACCTCCTACGCAACTATATTTATTGCCTACTTCTTAAAAAAAGAACCATACAAAACATTGATTTTTCAATACTTGTATGGTTTTTCGTTTATGGTGCAGATGGCCGGAATCGAACCGGCACGGTTTATTCAACCGCAGGATTTTAAGTCCTGTGCGTCTGCCAGTTCCGCCACATCTGCATTTATTTGAACTGACATTTAGTATTGTACTACGAAACTTTAATATTTGTCAAGATTTATTTTAAAAAATTTAAATAAAATAAAAAAATAAATATTTTTCTAGAATATTAATACAATAAAGTGTGAGGCTTTAGATACTTTAAAGAGAAAAATGAAAAAGATGTCGAAACCTGTCACACGAAAGTTCTTGCTATTTCTACTTTTCATATATATAATAGGAACCATACCGATGAAAAGGAGGGAAAAAGAATTGGAAAAGACAGTACAAGTATATGGCGATATTGAATTAAAAAATGAATTAGATGAAATATTAAATGGTCCAATTCAACTAAAATATTACAAAACATACAATAATAGCAAAAGACAAAAACCATATGGAATAGGGGTAATAAAAACATATTGCAATGATGTTGAAACAGATATAGAAAAAAGAGAATTTAACCATATTTTTAGCAAAGAAAATGATGCTAATAATATGCTTGATATTTTAATTAAAAACAAAGTTACACCAATTACATTAAAAGATGTTTTAGAAGACTTTATATTAGTATAAAAAAACTTTAATATTAGCACAATTTGCTAATATTAAAGTTTTTTATTGCGTAAGATCATATAATAAAATTAAGTTATGTTAATTAAAAACATAATAAATATACATTAAAATTTTATGTACAGGATTTCAACGTAATTTAAAAGCACTTTTCCTATAATAAGCCTTTTTATGACAATTTCATTGACTTACTAAAATTAAGATGTTAGAATAATATGGAATAATAGAAAGGGAGAGTAAAACAATGAATATTTGGCATGATATAAGAAAAGATAGAATAAAAAAAGATGATTTTGTTTCAGTAATTGAAATTAGCAAAAATGGAAGAAATAAATATGAACTAGATAAAGAAACAGGTAGATTAAGACTAGATAGAGTATTGTACACATCAACGCATTATCCTGCAAATTATGGCTTTATTCCAAGAACATATGCAGAAGATAATGATCCATTAGATGTATTGGTTCTATGTCAAGAAGAAATCATTCCACTAACATTAGTTGAATGTTACCCAATTGGGGCATTAATAATGACAGATAATGATGAACGCGATGAAAAAATTATTGCAATATGTAAAAAAGATCCGTTTTTAAACTGTTACAATGATATTGATGAATTACCACACCAAACATCACTAGAAATTAAACATTTCTTTGAAGTATATAAACAACTAGAAGACAAGCAAACAGCAGTTGAAAAAATTGTTGGAAGAAAAGAAGCAGAAGAAATAATACAAAAATGCATGGAAAATTATGAGAAAAAATTTTGTAAATAAAGGAATTAAAAAATGTTTGAAAAAATAATTTTTAATGTATTGGCTTTAGCACTTTTCACAATTACTTTTTTGAAATTAATTAAAAAAAATGATACAAGCTACATATATATACTGGCAATAGAATTTATAGGACTGACTATTAATTTTATAGAATTATTTTTTGCAGTAAAATTAAATATATTCTTCAAAATTTTAATTTATATATTTTCGATTATTATTCCTGCAATAATAATATGGATAGAAAAATATAAAAAAATAGATTTTCCAGAATTGTTTAATGTAACTCTTGCTAAAGCTTTAACCAAATTTGGCAAGCAGGAACAAGCAAAAACAATAATATCTAATTTTTTAAATAAAAATCCAAATAGTTATATTGCACATAAATGGTTGGCAGAATATTATGAAGAAAAAGAAAATTATGAAGCGGCTATTAGCGAATATATGAGGGTAACAGATATAAAAAGAAATGACTTTGTTTCAACATATAAACTTTGCAGTGTTCTAAATAAAAATAAACAAAACCAAGAAGCTATTAAATTACTAGAAGAAATTTTAAGGCAAAAACCAGAATACGAAAATGCTAGTAATTTACTTGGTGAAATATTTTTTGAAGAAGAATTATATAAAGAAGCTGTATCAGTTTATATGAGTGCTTTAAGGTATAATCCAGGAAGCTATGACTTGTACTATAGCTTAGGAATGGCATATACAATGATAAACGATTTTCAACGTGCAAAGGAATTTTATGAAAAAGCTGCACAAATTAATAGTTTGGCATATAATGCAAAATTGAATTTAGGACAAATTGCATTAATATATGGAGATCTTGAGGAAGCAGAAAAATATTTTATGCAATCATGTAAGCAAGAAGATTTAGAATCAGGTTCATATTATTACCTTGCACAAATTGCTTTGCTAAAAGGGGATAATGATAAGGCAACAAACTATATGAATGTTGCAATTCAATTAGACCCTAAAATTTATAAACAAGTTCAAAAAGATCCTTTATTTAATCCAATCAAAGAAAAACTTAATAAGCCAGAAGAAGCTATTTCAAAAAAAATAAAAGGAATTTTAACCAAAAAAGAAAAAAATGTTAATAGACATTTAATGAAAACATGCATATTAGTTAAAAACTTAAGTAAAGAAGATATTCAACGAGTTAAAAATGAAACTCAACTAGAAAAAGAAGAAAAGCAAAAAGAATAATAATTATAAAAAAACATACAATATACAAAGGAGAATAAAATGGAAATATATCAATCTATAATATTAGGAGCAGTTCAGGGATTAACAGAATTTTTACCAATATCAAGTTCAGCACACTTAAATGTATTCCCTTGGATTTTTAACTGGCAACCTCTATCAGATGGAATGGATGTTGCACTACACATTGGAACCCTACTTGCATTAATAATATTTTTCTTTAAAGATTGGGTTAATTTAGTAAAAGCAGGATATAAAAAAGCAATAAAAAAACAAGATTCAACAGATGGAAAAATATTTTGGTATTTAGTAATTGCAACTATACCAGCAGGAATATTAAGTTTGATTTTAGATAAAATATCAAGCAAAATTATTGGTGAAAATATAAATGTTCAAATGTTTATAATTGCTATTTCATTAATTATAATGGGAATACTACTATACATAGCAGACAAAAAATCAAAATCAACTACAGATTATGAACATATATCATTAAAACAGGCAGTTATAATAGGAATATCACAAGCTTTTGCTGCTGCATTTCCAGGAGTTTCACGCAGTGGTATTACAATGACTGTTGCAAGAGCATTAAAAGTTAATAGAGAGGGAGCAGCTAAATTTTCGTTTATGTTAGCAATGCCAATAACTTTAGCAGCAGTGGTATTTGATTTAGACAAATTCCAATTTAACTTATCTCTTATATTAGGAATACTTACAAGTTTTATAGTAGGATTTTTAATTATCAAATTTTTAATGAATTATTTAAAAAAAGGAAGCTTCAAAGCATTTGCAATATATAGAATTATATTTGGAATAATAATTATTACTTTAGCATTAATAAGAATGTAAAATAAAAGGCATTCTCCTACGGGAGAGTGCCTTTTTAAAGATTTAAAATGTGAATATTACAATTATATTACAAATACATTACAATTATATTAAAAGTAAATGAAATATATTGACTTTTCACCAAAAACATATAGAATATTAATATCGAATGGTAAAAATATGTCAAATTAAAAAGAATTACAAGTATGTTTTTACAAAATTCGCAAAACCTAATTATAGGATTTTATTTTAAACGAAGGAGAAAATAATGACAAGCTGCTTAGGAATTTTCATTGAACCAAATATAATTAAATATGCGAAAATTTCAAAAGACCATGATGTCCTAAGGGTTGAGTCGTTTGGAATAAAGTTTTATGATAAATTGGGAGAAGCAATTAATCAAGTAATAAGTGACACATATAGTTATAAAACACCAATTAGTATAAATCTATCAGAAGAATCTTATCAATATTTTTATATGTTCACTTTGTTAAACAAAAATGACTTAAAAAAAGCAATTCAAACAGAATATGAGGCATTTTGTTCTGATAAAAATATAAATAAAAATGCTGTAGAAACTAGATATGTATTGGTTAATACAATTGATGATAAAGAAAAAGTAAAAGTAATTCACATGGCAGTAGATAAAGCATCAATAGCAAATCAAGAGCAACCATTTTCCGATTATAGAGTATCAACAATTGCTCCAATATCAATTAGTATTTCCAATATTGCAAATTTAAAACAAAAAGAAAATCTACTTATTGTTAATATGGAAAATGAAACAACAGTAACAACTGTTGTTGATCAAAGAGTTTATCAGGTAGATAAATTTCCAGAAGGTGCAGGAGATGTATTAGGAGATATTGCACTAAAAGAAAATTCATATTCAAAAGCATATGAAATTTGTAAAAATAGTACCATATATACAATGGAAGGTCAAGAACTACAAGAAGAGTCAAATGAATATTTAGACAATATTATGCCTACATTATATAAAATTGCTACTAATGTAAAAGAAATAATGTCAGATGAAACACTTAAAATAACTAAAGTATACTTAACAGGTACTTTATCTGTTATAAATAATGTTGACTTGTATTTTCAAGAAGTACTTGAAAATGAAAAATGTGAGATTCTAAAACCATTTTTTATTACAGATACTCCTAAAATTAGTATAAAAGACTATATAGAAGTAAACTCTGCAATAGCACTAGCACTACAAGGACTAGAGTATGGAGTAAAAGACGTTAACTTTAAAAAGCAAACATTTAATGAGCGCCTTAATAATTCATTAGCAAAATTTAATATAGGCAAAGGCGAAGATTCTGGTAGTGGAAAAAGCAAAATAAATTTAGATCTTAGTGGAAGCTTCGACTTAACAGAAACTTGGCTACTTAGAACTTTAGGCGGGTTATTTATACTTATTATTGTATATACATCATTATCGTTGTTTATAAATAGATCTATAGAAAGTAAAAATGAACAATTAGCTGATGTTAAAGAAGATACACAAAATAAGATTAATTTGGTAATGGCAGATATAAAAAAGGTAAATTCAAAAACAAGTGATTATGAAAGTTTATCAGAAAACTTGAAAAATATTAGTAATGAAGTATCGGAAAATAACAAAAATAGAAATAATATACCAAATTTACTTAGTGAAATAATGTATGCTATACCAAAAGGTGTACAAATTACATCAATTGAAAACACAACTTCAAAACACATTATAATACAAGCACAATCTGAAAAATATGAACAATTAGGTTATTTTAAAGCAATTTTAAGAACAAAAGGAATCTTATCACCAGATACAATAGTTTCTTCTCCAGGAGAAAAAACTGAAAACTTGGTAAAAGTTGTTATAGAAGGAGACTTACCATGAGAAAAATCTTAATGGCGGTTGTTGTACTTTTATTAGCTGTTTTAGGTGGTCTAATAATTTTTAATGGATTATCAATTGGAAACTTTAAAATTTTAAGTGCCAAACAAATAATTGAAGAAAACGAAAAGCTAACAACGGAAATTTCTGATACAGAAGTTTTAATGAATAGCGTATATCCATCAAAAACCGAAGAATTAGATACTAGCGTTTCTAAATTATTAACAGCTGAGGAAGAATATTTAGACTTAGCTAATGTGAGTACAAAAGCAGAATTAAATAAAGCAAGTGTAGTTGAAACATATACTGTAGAATTTTTATGGACTAGACTTGGAAGACATGCAACTGCAGAGGGAGTTAATCTTAGTTATACACCTTCTGGAAAAAGTATAAACTTTACAGTTGTAGGGGAATATATTCCAATTCTTAGTTTCGTATCTGCAATTGAAAATGACAGTAAACTAGGCTTTACAATTGAAAATTTTAAACTTGTGCCAAATGGAGAAAACTTACAAGCAACATTTGTTACAAGAAATGTAAATATAAAAACAGAAAGTGTAAGTGCAAATGTTAATTCAAAAAGCACAACACAAAATAATACAAATTCAACAAATGAAAATAAAAATACAAATGACACTACAACACAAAGCACAAATGAAAATCAAAATTCAGTAGAAGATAATACAACAGTACAAAACAATGAAACTGCAAACCAAACACAAGCTCAATAAAATCTTTGACATAAAGGAGAAAAAATGGTCAAATCAGTTATAAAAGAAATATTTATAATGTTACTATTATGTATTGCAATTGTATTAATTTTAGGAGTTATTTTCTACAATTATATTCCTACAAACAAGGCTATACCAAATAAATTAGCCGAATACACTACACCAGAAAATATTAACTCAAAAATTGAAGAAGTAACACTTGAAAATAAAACAGAAGAAATTACTTATCAAATTGATAGTACAGATTTAAAATTATATAGAGAAACACATGGATATACAACTGGAAAGGTAAACCCATTTTCAGCAAGTACAAGTGTAGATAATGTTGAAAATAATACACAAAATAATAATCAAAATAGTCAAAATACAACAGGGGGAAATACACAAGGAAATAATGATGTAAAAAATGTTGATCCAAATTCAACAGGAACATTTTACAATAATACCCCTACAAAATAATTAGTGGTTATATTTATTATTTAAATATATACAAATAAATCTAAAGAGGAAAGGAGTGAAACACTTATGAGAAATGAAAGAGGTATTACATTAATAGCTTTAGTAGTTACTATAGTTGTTTTATTAATTTTAGCAGGAGTAACAATTACTTATGCTTTAGGAGATAATGGATTATTTGGTAGTGCAAACAAAGCTGAATTAGCATCAGTTAAATCTACATTTACAGATGCTATAAGTAATGCACAAGCTGAATGCTTAATCAAATCATATGATACAGAGCAAACAGTACCAACAGCAGCAGCAGATCTTTTAACATTAGTTAAAAATTATTTGCCAGATGCTTGGAAAACAGCTACAACATCAACTGATTTATCATTCACAGATAATAAATTAGGCGGAACAATTTCTACAACAGTTAATGGTAAAAATTATACTGTAACTGTAGAAAATGGTGCAGTTAAATCTGTAGAAAAAGTTGAAGCATAAGTTTGAATAAAAATTCAATTATAATTTAGGCATATGCATAATGTATATGCCTCAAATTATATTATAGGTAGGAAAAATGAATATAGTATTATACACTTTAATTTTTATTATAGGAACGTTATTTGGAAGTTTTTTTACATTAGCAGTTTATCGTATACCATTAGGAAAAGACATAACACATGAACGTTCTTTTTGCCCAAATTGTAATCACAAGTTACAATTTTTAGACTTAATACCTATTTTAAGCTATATATTTTTAGGCGGAAAATGTAGATATTGTAAACAAAAAATACGTCCGAGATATCTTTTACTAGAAACAATGTCAGGAGTAATTTTTGTTTTATTTGCTGTGTCTTTAAAAATTAATATATTTACAACTAATATAAATACATGGATTTATTTTATATTTGGAATACTATATTTAGTAAGCTTATTTATTATTGCTGGAATAGATAAAGAAAGAATTAAAGTTCAAAAATCAGTATTGTTATTTGGCTTTATTATACAAGCTATATATATAATTTATCTATATATAGTAGAAAAAGATTTTAATATATATAGATATGTTATATATTTAACTATTATATGTATATTGGTTTTAATAGATGTATTATTTTTACGTAAAAAAGCAGAAAATAGTTATGCAGTAGAAAACTTATTACTTTGTATGTTACTTTTAGGCTTTACATATGAAATAACAACAATATTAACAATTACATATACATTAATTTGTATATCATTACAACTTATATTAAGCAAAATAAAATTTAAATCAAATAAAATTGTAAAAAAAGAAAACGAACAAGAAAAAATACCAATTGCATTTTATTTGTGTGTAACAAACATTATATGTTTAATAATAACAAATTTTATTATGTTTTATGAATTATAAAAATTTTTAAAGAGGAAAATATGGCTAGAAATAAAATTAATTTAAGATCAAATAAAGGCTTTACAATGCAAGATTTGATTGTTGCAATGTCTATTTTTACAATATTTGCAGGAATAGTTGGGACGATGTTAGTTGCCACATTTAAAATTCAATCAGACAGTCAAGTAGATGAAGTTGCAACATTGTATGCAATACAAATAACAGAATATATAGACAAAACAAGCTATGATGAAGTAGATGAAGAATTAGCAGGAAAGGTTGTAAAAAAATTCGGTATTCCTGATAACTTTACTGTTGAAATATCTACAGAAGACTATAACCCTAATAATGAAGATAAAACTTATGTTAAAAAAGTAAAAACAAATATTATATATACATTTGCTTCAAATACAAGAAACATTACTATTGAAAGATTAAAGGTTAGAGAGTTATGAGAAATTATAATATGAAATCAGAAAAAGGTGTTACATTAACTGCATTAGTTATATATGTTGTTGTGGCAACTGTTGTAATAGGTGCATTAGCTATAATAAGCTCATATTTTTATTCAAATATGGGGTATGTAAAAGACCAAACTGAATATGTATCTGAATACAACAAATTTAATATGTTTTTTATACAAGATGTAAAAAACAATAAAACTGCAGAAGTTACAGATTATAAAATAACTTTTGAAGATGGAACAGTATATGAATATAAACTAAAAGCGATATACCGTAATGATGAAGAAATTGCAACAAAAATAGAAGATGCTTTATTTACATCAGATACCTATACAGTTAATAATACTACTAAAAATTTAATAGGTGTAAGTTTACAAGTTGGAACTGAAAAAAAATTATATGAAAAGAAAATAGAATATGTATTAAAATACTGGTAATTTATTGTAAATAACAAAAAAATATATATATTTGAAAGTTTTCATAGTATAATAAATATGAACAAATGAAAAGGTGAAAGGAGAATTGCAAATGGAAAAAAGACAACCAATGGGGATTGAACTTGTTAAAAGAGGAATTGTAACAGAAGATGACATTGAAAAAGCATTAGATTATCAAAAAACTCATTCTAACAAGAAAATAGGAGACATTTTAAATATTTTAGGATTATGTGATCCAAATATATTAGTAAATGCAGTAGGTGAAATATTAGGTGAAAAAGCAATTTACTTACTTGAAAAAGATATTAGAGTTGACGTGTTAGAGTATGTTTCTTTAGATCTAGTAAAACAAAATAAAGCTGTACCTTTTGAAATTGGCTCAGGAAAAATTAAGGTTTGTTTTGCAGATACATCAAATAGAAGATCTATAGAAGTTATTAGACTTTTGTTATTAAATAAAGGTTTAGTAATGGAGAAATACATAACTTTTGAAAGTAATATTGAAAAAATAATTGATTCATTGGAAGGTAATACTTCAGGAGATATTGATACAAGTGCAGATATTTCAGGACTTGTAGATAGTATTATAAAAGCTGCAATGGAAAAAAGAGCAAGTGATATACATATAGAGCCACTTGAAAAAATGGTAAGAGTTAGATATAGAATAGATGGACAACTTGTTACAGCAGCACAGATTGATAAAGAAAAACAAGCACAAATAATCGGAAGATTAAAAGCAATTTCAAATATGCATCAAGAAAAACAAGAGTCACAAGATGGTAGAATACTTAGCTACCCAGATTATAATATTCGTGTATCTTCACAGAAAAACGTATATGGAGAAAAATTTGTACTTAGATTATTAAAAAAGAATGCTGACATTCATCAAATTTTTGAATTAGGATTCCCAGATGATGAAGATCTTGTTAATAAAAGTTTTAATAAAAGAAACAGTATTACAATTGTAGCTGCACCTACTGGAGAAGGTAAAACAACTACATTATATAGTATTATTGATTACTTAAATAGACCTCAAATAAATATTACAACAATTGAGGACCCAGTTGAAATTAGAATAGATGGATTAAATCAAATTGAAGTTGATGCAAAATCTGACTTTTCTAGCTCATTAAGAACTGTTTTAAGACAAGACCCTGATATTATACTTGTAGGAGAGATTCGTGATAGAGAAACAGCTGAAATAGCTATGCAAGCTGGACAAACAGGTCACTATGTATTATCAACAATACATACAATTGATAGTATAGAGGTAATAACAAGACTTAGAAAAATGGGAATATCAAATTATGATATTTCAAGTATTTTAGCAACATCTGTATCTCAAAGATTAGTAAGAAAAATATGCCCATATTGTGCAAAGGAAAGAGAATTTACTGATCAAGAAAAAGATATAATGACTAAGATTGGAGCTAAATATAATGTTAAATTCGATTTTAAAGGTAAGAAAACATATGATGCAGTTGGATGTAAAAAATGCAACCAAAGTGGATACCTTGAAAGAATTGGTATATTTGAAGTATTAAATGTGGAAGATGAAATTAGAGATTTGATTTCACGTGATGGTTCAAGTATGGACATTAGAAGAAAAGCTTTAGAATTAGGTTATAAACCATTAGTAATAGATGGAATTAGCAAAGTTCTAAAAGGAATTACAACTTTAGATGAAATAAATAATAAATTAATCATTTATTAAAGAATAAACATAGGAGGAAATATCATGATTGATATAGAAAAAGTTTTAAGTCTAGCAATAGAAAAAGATGCATCAGATATACATTTAATTTCAGGAATTAAGCCATGCTTAAGAATAAGAAGAGACCTAATAGAAGAAGATACATTTGAACCTTTAACAGATGAGGATATGTTTGAAATATATGATTATTTTGTAAGAGGAAATGTAGAAAAAGATGAAGTATTTAAAAAAGATAAAAGGCTAGATTCTTCATATGAATTTGGTGAAACAAGAATAAGGGTTAACATTTCAGTTGCAGATGATGTTCCTATATTTGTACTTAGATTAATAAAAAGTAAATTACCAAAATATGAAGACTTAGGAGTTCCAGACATTGTTAGAAGGATGATGAGTCAACCACAAGGGCTAATTCTTGTAACAGGAAAAACAAACTCTGGTAAAACAACTACTTTAAATGCTTTAATAAATGAAGTAAATGAAACACAAAACAAAAAAATACTATCACTTGAAAGCCCAGTTGAGTACAAGCACAAATCAAAAAAATCTATCATTGTTCAAAAAGAAGTAGGAGTTGGTAGAGACTGCCCAGACTATAGTGGCGGTGTAAAAAACTGCTTAAGAGAGGATTGCGATATCTTAATTATAGGAGAGATTCGTGATAGAGAAACAATGGAAGCAGCAATTGAAACTGCTGAATCAGGACACTTAGTAATAGGAACATTACATACTAAATCTTGTGCAGAAACTATAGATAGAATGATAAACTTTTATGACATAAGAGATCAACAAACTATTAAATACTTAATAGCATCTTTATTAAAGCTTGTTGTTTCTCAAAGATTATTAAAAGGAAGAAACAATTCACTTGTTTTAGTACCAGAAGTAATGGTTGTAGATAATACTATAGCAGGTGTTATAAGAAAAGAAAAATTAGGAGTTTCTGAAATTGAGGATGCTATACAAAGTGGAGCTGATAAAGGAAGTATAGGATTAATAAATTCTTTAGCTCAATTATTTGTAGATGATAAAATATCATTAGATCAAGCTAAAGCTCAAATTGAAGAGAAAAATATTGAAACTTTAAACAGAACTATTATGCAATTAAAAATTAAAAGAGACAATGAAAGTAAAAGGGCCAATATGATGGATTAATAAAAAAGTAAGGGAGGAGAAAAGGTGCCAGAATATGTATACAGAGCTGTTACTAAAAGAGGACAGATTGTACGTAATAAGGTTGAAGAAAGCAGTAAAAACAATTTAATAAAAAAGTTAAAAGCAAATGATATAATGCCAATTGAAATTGTTCAAGTAAGTTACTCAAGTAATAAAAATACAAAAGTGCCAAAGAAAAACATTATAGACATAGATGACATTATGAAAACAGCCAATTCAGCTAACGTATTGCAAGGCAGAGAAGAGTACAGACCAAGCCTTAGAGAAAAAATCAACCTAGTTTTAGCAGCAGGACAAAAAATTACAATAAGAGATGTTATTATATTTACTCAAAACTTTTACCTATTAAAAAGAGCAAATTTTAATAACATTCATGCATTATCAACTATTATTAACAGTACAGATAACTTATCTTTTAAAGGTGTTTTACAAGATATTTTAGCTGGAGTTGAAAATGGAGAATATATGTATACAACAATGGAATACTATTCTAATATATTTCCATATGTATACATAAACATGGTAAGAGTAGGCGAGCTTTCTGGATCTCTTACTAGTTCATTAGAACAAGCTGTTGAGTATCTTGAAGACTCGACAACAAGAAGTAAAAAAATAAAAAGTATTTTAATACCTAACTTAGCGCAATTTATTGGTATCCTTATATTATTAATTGCAGGTACAATATTCATGCTACCAGAAATTCAAAAAGTATTTAGCTCAATTGGAAAGGGTGTTAAATTACCAGATCCAACATTAAAGTTTATGGCATTTGTAGATTGGTTAGCGGCATTTTGGTACATACCAGTAGGAATTATAGCTGTAGCAACATTAATTGTTATGGCATACATAAATACCCCAAAGGGAAAATACAACTGGCATTATTTTAAATATAAAGCACCAATATTTGGAAGGCTAGTATTTGGAATTGACTTTTCAAGATTAATGAAAGCGATGCTTTTAAACTTAAAAAATGGCATGAGAATTCAAGAGTCTTTGGAAGTTAGTAAAACTGTTGTAAAAAACTATGTTATGCTTTCAATTATAGAAACATCTATAAACAATATTTTAATAGGTGGATCGTGGATTGAACCATTTGAAAAATCTGGATTATGTAGCTCAATGGAAATAGAAATGCTTAAAATTGGTATGCAAACTGACTTACCAGATATGATGGAAAAACTTTTAGATTATATGGATGTAGATATTCAAAATAGTTTAAATAAAATAATGAAAGTGCTTCCAGAAATTTCTTATTCATTTGTTGGTATATTACTAATTATACTTGTAGTAGTTTTATTAGTACCATGTATCCAATTATATATGGGAGAATTTATGATGGAAGGCTTAGGACTATAACAATACGAAAGCTCTGTTTATACAGAGCTTTTTGTGGTAGAAAGGGAAAATATGAAAATAGGAATTGATTTAGGTGGAAGCCATATTGGAATAGGTGTGGTTGATGAGCAAGGAAAAATAATTGAAAAAACGGAAACAGAATTAGCAAATACAAATAATGTACAAGAATTTATAGTTAATAAAATTGAAAATGATGTTGCAAATTATATAAATAAATATAACAACATAGAAATGATAGGAATAGCAAGTCCAGGAACACCTAAAGAAGGCAAATTGACTAATATTGTTAATTTAGGAATAAAAGAGCTTAATATTACTGAAATATTAGAATCTAAATTTAATATTCAAGTAAAAGTAAAAAATGATGCTAAATGTGCAGCTATTGCAGAAAAGAAGTATGGAGCATTAAAAAATTATCAAGATGCAGTCTTTTTGTGTTTAGGTACTGGAATAGGAAGTGATGTATTCATAGCAGGAGAAGAGTTGAAGCCAATTAGAAACTCTGGAGTTGAATTAGGACATATGATAATTGAAAAAAACGGAATACAATGTAAATGTGGCAAAAAAGGATGTTTTGAAACATATTGTGCGATTAAAAGATTAAAAAATAATTTAATGGAAATAATGAATATACCTACAGAAACAGATGGAAAAGAATTATTAAAGCTTCTAGAAAATAATCAAAATGAGCAAGTTAAAAATGTTTTAAATGAATACATGGAAGACCTAACTATAGGACTTTCAAATATTATAGATATTTTTGAACCACAGGCAATCTGTTTGGGTGGGGGATTTGTATATTTTAAAGAAGTGTTATATAAGCCTTTTTTAGAAAATTATTATAATAAAAGATATGTGTTTAATAAAGAAGAACTTCCAGAAATAAAGTTGGCTATGTTAGGGAATGATGCCGGGATTATAGGTGCATCACTATTATAATTTGACAAAAATGTAAAAAAATAGTATAATAATTAACAGTTGTTACCAATATGTGTAAAGAAGAGATTTATATTTGTTTATAAAAAGAAAATAATTTTAAATTTTTAGAATATGTTTAGGGCGGAAAAGAAACATATTAAAAGCAATAGTTTGATACTAGAAAAAATTATTTTAGTGAAAATATCTGTGCAAATTAACAGCAACAGATATATTTATTCTATGCTTTTTTTATTGTATAGGAAAAATCGAAGATTTTTGCTATACAACAAGGTTAAGTTACCTTGGGCTGTGCGGGTTGCAAAGCAACCCTGTACATGTGGCGAAGCCACTTTTCTTATTGTATAGGAAAAATCGAAGATTTTTGCTATACAACAAGGTTAAGTTACCTTAGGCTGTGCGGGTTGCAAAGCAACCCTGTACATGTGGCGAAGCCACTTTTCTTATTGTATAGGAAAAATCGAAGATTT
>CAKPKQ010000005.1 GCA_934167305.1 uncultured Clostridia bacterium
TTTTCAAATCATTATTAATGTTTGCAAAAAATTGTTGTTACATCTTCTTGCGCAGTTGGGATGGAACGGAGAAAAGTTCTTATATTACGCTTACTTGAAAATCAATTAACCTATAATATGTTGAAGCTTAAGCTCATTAATAGCCTGCTCATATTGCTCTTGATTTGGAGCTTTGCCATGCCATTCTGCTTTTCCTTCCATAAAAGAAACTCCTTTACCTTTTATTGTATGAGCAATAATAACACTAGGAATGCCTTTTTTATGTTTGGCAATATTAAATGCATTAATTAAGCTTTCAATATCATGTCCATTTACTTCAATAACATTAAATCCAAAGCTTTCAAACTTTTGTTTAATATCTATTAATCCTGCTACCTCTTCTACATTTCCATCTATTTGTAAAGTATTATAATCAACAATTGCACACAAATTATCAAGTTTATTTTTACTTGCAGACATTGCAGATTCCCATACTTGACCTTCTTCTAATTCTCCATCTCCAAGTAAGCAATATACTCTATAGCCCTCATGTTCCATTTTTGAGCCTATAGCCATTCCAACTGCTGTTGATAAACCTTGTCCTAAAGAACCTGTTGACATATCAACACCTGGAACTTTTTTCATGTCTGGGTGTCCTTGTAAATTACTTCCTAATTTTCTAAAATCTTTTAGTAATTCCTTATCAAAATATCCCTTTCTTGCAAGTGTAGCATAAAGAGCTGGAGCACAATGTCCTTTTGATAATATAAATCTGTCTCTTTCTTTTGCATTTGGATTTTCTGGGTCTATATTCATTTGATTAAAATATAGAACAGCTAAAATATCTGCACAAGAAAGTGAGCCACCTGGGTGACCTGATGACGCATTATATACTTGTTCTATAATTCCTATTCTAATGTCATTAGCAATATTGGCTAATGCTTCTACCTTTGTAACTTTCATTATATTTTTCTCCCTTCAAATTTATAATTTAATTACATGGTTATTATATATATAAAATTTATTTTATTCAACTAAAAATTTAAGTTTTCATCATTTAGGCACAAAAAATATACAGTTTAAAATTAAACTGTATATCTTATTTTTAATTTAAAATTGATATTTCTAATTGTTCTGCCCATTGTTTTTCTTGTTCATCATTTCCTGTATAATATAAAACACCATTTATAATAGAAAACTTATCACTTAATTTTTCATTTACTTCATCTGGATTTGTACCAATTAATGCAGTATCAATTACATCAAATGCATAACCAGCATCAGCTATATCGTTTTTTACTTTTTGTAAATTACTTGCTTTTTGTCTTAGTAATTGATCAATTTCCATAAGGTAATTTTGTGCATTTGTTATCGTTTGATCAGTTTTTAATGCATCACTTCTTGTTTTAACAGATATTCCTTTAATTCCTAATTTAACTGTATCTATCTGTTTAATATATGATAAATTTCCTTGTAAAAGACTTCTATTTGCTACATTACAATACTTTAACTCTCTTTCAATTTCTTCAACTAATGCATCTATTTCATCTTGTATTGCTTGTCTGCCAGAATCTGTGTTAGTATCATTTGCTGCTTGTATTGTAAGTTCTTGCATTCTTAATAAACAACTGTCAACTTCATCAATTGCTCCTCTTGCAATTGTTATAAATCCTATTGTTGTATTCCATGAATTTGCATTTGCTGTTGCTGTTTCTTTATCAGCTGTAGCTTCATATCTTTTATCTAACTGTTTTTCATATTCTTCTTCTATTTTATTTTGTTTTGTTCCAAGTTTTTCTCTTTCTTTGCTTACTTTTTCTAATGCTGTTTGTATATTTGTAATAGCTTCGACTGGTTTTGTATAATCTATTTTATCTGTACCATAAATTGATTTCCAATCCATACTATTTATAGAAACTGATACATTGTTCCCTTCATCATATGTAAAACCAATTTGTACATCCGCATTTAGGCTTCCATCTAGTAATGTTTTATTATCAAATTTTGTGTTTTTAACTATTGTGTTTATTTCATCTTTAAGTTGTTCCATTTCATTTTTTAACTTTTCTTTATCAGAATCTGTTAAATTAGTACCGTTAGCCCATTGTGTCATAAGTTCATGCATTCTTTGTAACATTGAATGTGTTTCAACAAGTGCTCCTTCTGCCGTTTTTACCATTGATATGCCATCTCTTGCACTATATGCACCTGTAGCTAAAGTTACTTGTCTATAACTAAAAACATAGTTTGCTAAATCATATATATTACTATTTAATTCATCAATGTAATTAACTGTATGTTCTAATCTGTTTTGTTTTGCCCCAAGACTTGATCTTTGCTGTGAAACCTTTTCTAATGCTTTGTCAATCTTGTCTAAAGAATCTTGTGAAAGAGTATAATCAATATCATCTTCTCCATAAATGCCTTTCCATCCCATATTACTTATTGAAATTTCCATACTTCCCTGACTATTGATTGAATCTCCAAGTTGAACTGTAGATTTATATGTTCCATCTAAAAGTTTTTGATTATCAAACATAGTAGTTTCTGCTATAAGGTTTATCTCATCTTTAAGTTGACTCATTTCATTTTTTATATTTTTAATATCTTCATCAGTAAAAGTATTATTTAAATATTGAGTCATAAGTTCTCTCATTCTTTGTAATATAGAACTTGTTTCACCAAGTGCGCCTTCTGCTGTTTGTATTAAAGATATGTTGTCTTTTGCTTTCATTGCTGCTTTTTCATATGTTCTCATTTGAGCTTCTAATTTATCGCCTAGGTCTGTTATATGATTAACTTTAATTACTTGTTGACTTTTAGCACCTGCTTTTACATATGCTTTTTCTTTGTAACTTCCTGCTTCCATTTTAAATTTAGCTTCTTGTGATTTACTTACAAGCCCTTTGTTTGAAACCATAGTATTTATTGTTACTGATGCAAGTACAAGTAATACTATAATTGTTATTACTAAAGCTAATAAAGTTATACCTCTTTGTTCTTTCATTTTGTACCTCTTTTCCTCTTTTGAATTTTGTATTTTTAAATAATATCAAACTTAAATATTATTATTGTTTAATTTGTATATTAAGCTCTTGAGCCCATTTTTTTTCAAGTTCATTTGTACCTGTATAATATAAGATTCCATTTTCAATTGCGAATTTACTGTTTATTACTCCATCTATGTCCATTTTTTCTGTTTGTTCTGATTTTTTACCATCATTTACTATATCAAATGCATAGCCAGGATCAGCTTTTTGGTCTTTTATTTCTTCCAAGCTATTCATTCGATTTCCTAAGTTTCCTTTAACCTTAGATATATATTCTATCGCATCACTTATTAGTTTTTTGGCTTTTCTTGCATCTTTTCTTGTTGAAACAGATAAATTAGATATACCTAGTTTATTTGTATCAATTTTTTCAACATATTGTAAATCCCCTTGTAAAAGATTTCTGTTTGCTACAATACAGCAAGAAAATTGTCTATCAAGTTCTTTGATTAGTTCATCTATTTCAAGTTGTATCACTTCTCTATCTTTATCTTCAAGTATGTCATTATCAGCTTGTACTGAAATTTCATACATTCTTTGTAACATAGAATGTGGTTCATTAAGTGCGCCTTCTGCTATTTGTACAAACCTCAATGTTGTTTCCCATGATGTTGCCATTTTTATTGCATTATCTTCGCTATTATATCCTGTACTCAACTCTTCTTCTGCATTTAGGTCATTGTTTTGATATCTTTCCATTGCTTCTGCCATATTTGTATCAAATATACTACTTTCTAACGATGTAACATTTTCACATACATTATCTATATATGAAATAGTATGTTCAAGTCTATTTAATAGTGCTCCTAATTTTTGCTTTTGTTTTAATACTTTTGCCATAGCATTTTTAATTTTTTCAGTAAGTTCTGTTAAATTTTTATAATCTATTTCATCTGCTCCATATAATTCTTTCCATTTTACACTATCAATTGCAAATGTTATGCTTCCTTGTTTACTTGCTTCTCCTCCTAGTTGTATATCAAAGCTTTCTCCCTTTAATATGTTTATAGAATTGAATTGTGTTGTTTCTGCAGCTCTATCTATTTCTGTTTTAAGTTGATCCATTTCATATTTAAATGCATTTATCTCTTCTGCATCTGTCTTATATGTCATTTCAACAGCAACAATTTCGTACATTCTACTTAAAAAGCTTCTATCAGTTTCTCTAAGTTCTTTTTTTAGTTGTTCCATCTGAGCTTCTAATGCTTTTATATCTTCTTCTGTATTTGATTTATCTGTCATTGAAATTGCAATATATCTCATATTTTCTAATAATCCAATATCTGATTCGTTGTATATTTCATTAAGTGTTCCATCTGCAACTTGTATAAGACTTATAGCATCTTCTGCATTGGTTGACCCTTGTGCAAGTGTCCTTATTTGACCTCTAAGTATTTCTCTTATTGCCCATATATGGTTATAATCTGTTGTTTCTTGGCCTTGTGGAACTTTTGTAGGTTGCGTTCTTTCTTTATATGTAGTTGCTTCCATTTTAAACTTTGCTTCTTGTGATTTTCTTACAAGTCCATCATCTGAAACTATAGTATTAATTGTAACTGCCGCTAATATTAGCATTACAACAATTGTTATTACCAGAGCTAATAATGTTATTCCACTTTGTTTTTTCATTTTGCATTTCCTCTCTTTTTCTTTTGAATTATATATTGTAAGAATATCACAGTCATTTTATTTTTTCAATAGTTTTTTTTGCATTTTTATGCATTTTTTACCAACTTATTTTGTTCCAAAAATTCTATCTCCTGCATCACCTAGTCCTGGCACTATATACTTGTTTTCATTTAAATGATCATCTATATGTGCACAATATATTGGTACATCTGGATGTTCTTTTTGTACTCTTTCAATTCCTTCTGGTGCTGCAATTATACATAAAAATTTCATTTTTTTAACACCTTTACTTTTTAAAAGTTCTATTGCATCAACTGCTGAACCACCTGTTGCAAGCATTGGGTCCAGTATAATTACTTCCTTTTCTTCAATATGTTTTGGAACCTTAAAAAAGTAGTTTACAGGTTCAAATGTCTTTTCATCTCTGTACATTCCAATATGTCCAATTTTGGCATTTGGTATTACTCTTGTTATTCCATCAAGCATTCCCATTCCTGCTCTTAATATTGGAACAAATGCATATTTGTCTTCATTTAGCTTACCTGTTTTTAATTTTGTTATAGGTGTTTCAATTTCCACCTCTTCTAATTCCGCTTCTTTCATTGCTTCATAGCACAAAAACATTGCTATTTCACTAACTAATTCTCTAAATTCTTTTGTTCCTGTCTTTTTATCTCTTAATATTGCTAATTTATGTTCAATTAATGGGTGTTTTAATTCTTTTACTTTCATACAATCTTCTCTCTTTCTTTATTATACTTTCATTGTTTCTTTTTTGGCTTCTGCTGATTCTATTTTCTTTTTTTCTTCTTTATTATTTGGTATGCAAAGGTTTAATAATATTCCAACTACTGCTGCTAAACTCATCCCTGAAATTGTAATTGAAAAGTCACCATTTACAATAGATATTGCTGCTCCACCTAACCCCAGTACTAGCATTGTTGAAGCAACAACTACATTTTTAGGATCTTCAAAATTCATTTGTTTTTGAATAAGTACTTTTAAACCATTTACTGATATAAATCCATATAAAAGTAATGATACCCCTCCTAATACTGGTTGTGGTATACTTGAAACTATTGCTGTAAATTTTCCTAAAAAGCCCAAGCATATAGCAATAATCGCTGCTAATCCAATTACCCAAACAGATGCAATCTTTGTCATTCCTACAACAGAAGTATTTTCTCCATATGTAGTATTTGCTGGTCCTCCTAATGCTCCTGCTACAAATGTTGCTATACCGTCTCCAAGTAAAGTTTTATCTAATCCAGGATTTTTTAATAAATCTTTATTTATAATTGTACTTAATGCAGTGTGATCTCCAATATGTTCTGCCATTGTTACTAATGCAATTGGTGCAATTGTTAATACTGTTCCAAAATTTAAGGCATAATCTTTAAATGGTAATATAAAATTAGGTAGACTAAAGAAGCCCTCTTCTGCCACCTGTGTAAAGTCTACTAATCCTAAGCATATTGATAATACATATCCACTTACAATTCCAACTAAAAATGGAATTATTTTTAAAAATCCTTTTGCTTTTGTCATTACAATTGCTGTTACTAAAAATGATACTGTTGCTACTAATATGCCTTTCCATTCAAATGCTGTTCCTGATGATAAGCCAATTTGTGATATAGCACTTGGTGCTAGACTTAACCCTATAATCATTATCATTGGACCAATAACAATAGGTGGTAATAATTTATCAAGCCAACCTTTGCCTGTAAAATGTATAATTGTTGCTACTATTACATAAATTAAACCAACTGCCATAATTCCTGTCATTGTTCCAGATATTCCGCCTTTTAGAAATGCTGCTGCCATTGGCGTAATAAATGCAAAAGAACTGCCTAAATATACTGGTGATTTTCCTCTAGTACATAATATGTAAATTAGTGTTCCTATTCCTGATGTTACTAATGCAACTGGTATTGTAAGTACTGTTTCTCCTGCTGATGAGTTAACAAGTATTGGCACTAAAATTGTTGCCCCAAACATTGCAAACACATGTTGAATTGCTAGTATAATCCATTTGCCAATTGTTGGTTTTTCGTTAACGTCTAAAATCATTTTGCTTTGATTCATAAAAAAATCCTCCTTCTAATTTTAGGTACAAAAAAAACACTAATAGTAATTTTAGTGTTTTTTGATTTTTAAAATATATGTATTAGAAAAAATAGAGATTATAAAAACAGCAATTGCATGAATTGCTTGTTTTGATTTAGTAAATTTCATTCTATTTTTTAAATAATTTGTCATTTCTTGTACCTCTTTCGAAAAATATTACTATAGTTTCGAAAAAAATGCAATAGTTTTTTTATAATTATATGTTAAAATATACAATTAATGCTCCTACTATTGAAAATATAAAACCAAATATTTTTAAACCTGCTGAGCCTTCATTTTGATCACCAAAGCTAAACATTTTTTTAGTTATTATTCTTGCGTCAAATATACAAATTACACCAACTGTTGCTATGACTAATCCAATTATTATTAAGATTATGTTTTTCATGTTTTTATTCCTTTCTTAATAAGCATTTAGAAAAACTCTACAGTATATTTACATTCAAATAAAGCATTTGGTTTTAGTGAAATAATATCTTGCTTTTGTGTGAATACTCCTGTACTTTTTACACTATCTGCTGTTGAATACCATGGTTCAATACATATAAACGGAGCATTTGGTTTTGACCAAATTGCCAAATATGGAAAACCCGTAAAGTCCATAGTTAATAGTGTTTTTCCACTTGCTTTATTTTTTAAACTAATTTTATTTGATGTAATCCCTTTCATTATTAATGCATCATTGTCAAATGTATGTGAATCAATCAAAATTTTTCTTTTATCTACTATTCTATCTTTTGCATAATCTATTCCGACTAAGCCATCAACTAAGTATAAGAAATGAATTTTGTCTTCATCTTCTTCAAATTCTAGGTAATAATTGCCTTTTCTTAATTCTTGTATATCTATTTTAAAAGCAGGATGTCCACCTATTCCAAATGGTAAATTTATTAATCCTGTATTTACAACTCTATATATTGTAGTAAGTTTGTTTTCCTCTGTACGATATGTATTATATAACTCAAATTCATAAGGGTATCTTGTTAATGTGTATTTATTGCTTTTCAAAACATAAGAATGAAAGTGATCTAGTTTAGTTATTGGTTCAAAGTCTAAGTCTCTTGCAAAGCCATGTTGCATTAGTTCATATGTTCTTCCACCTATTAATGTTTGATTTTTCTTTAGTTTGCCTACTATAGGGAATAATACTGGTGAATGTCTTTTCCAATATATTCTACCATTTTCGTCCATACATTGCTCACCTTGATGTATTTTTTCTTCACCGTTTACTTTAAAGCTTATTAATTCCCCACCTTTTTTTGATGTTAACATTTGAGTGTACATAGGCTACTCCTTTCTTGATTAATACAGTATATATAATATTGCTTTTTTATGTAAATGTCAATATTTTAGGCTTAATTACAACGAAACGCTTTGTTTTAATTTATTATCTACTAATTTTCTTAACCTTTCATTTTTTGGTTGTGTTAATCCTTTATCTTCACTTTCAATTTTTAAAGCTACACTTTGCACTGATTTTAGCATTGGCATATCAACAAATAAGTTTGCTATTTTGAATTCCGGAATTCCATGTTGCCTTGTTCCAAAAAATTCTCCTGTTCCTCTTAATTCCAAATCTTTTTCTGCAATAACAAATCCATCATTTGTTTCTTGCATTGTTTTCATTCTTTCTTTTCCTATCTGTGAGCATTTACTATTATATTTTAGTACACAATATGATTGATATTGTCCTCTTCCTACTCTTCCTCTTAATTGGTGAAGCTGTGCTAGACCAAATCTATCTGCATTTTCTACTACCATAATATTTGCATTTGGCACATTTACCCCGACTTCTATTACTGTAGTAGATACTAGTATATCTATTTCTCCGTCTTTAAATTTTTGCATTATTTCATCTTTTTCTTTTGGTTTCATTTTTCCATACACACATTCTACTTTGTACTCTGGAAAAATTTGCTCTTTATATATTTGTGTCCATTCTTTTACAGCTTTTAAGTCTTTTGTAGTTTCATCATCTTCTTCTTTTTCTTCTACTAATGGACATACAACATATATTTGTCTTCCTTCATCAATATTCTTTTTTATAAATTTGTTTATTCTTTCTTCCATTTGTTTTGTTACAGCATATGTTTCTATTTTCTTTCTGTTTGGTGGAAGTTCATCAATTATAGATATGTCCAAATCTCCATATAGTATTAATGCCAATGTTCTTGGAATTGGTGTTGCTGTCATTACTAATGTGTCTGGATTATTGCCTTTTGCTGCAATTGCAGTTCTCTGCTTTACTCCAAATCTGTGTTGTTCATCTGTTACTACTAAGCCTAAATTTTTAAATGTTACATTTTCTGTTATTAGTGCATGTGTACCAATTAGCACATCTATTTCTCCATTTTGTAATCTTTCTAATATATTCTTTTTATTTTTTGCAGTTGTTGCTCCTAATAAAAGTTCACATTTTATTCCTAACGGTTCTAGTATTTTGCTAAATTCTTCCATATGTTGTGTTGCAAGTATTGCTGTTGGTGCCATTATAGCCACTTGATAGCCTGATTTTACTGCTTTATATGCAGATATAATGCTTATTACTGTTTTACCTGAGCCAACATCTCCTTGTAATAGTCTATTCATTGGTTTTTCTGATTCCATGTCTGAGTCAATTTCTTCTAATACTCTTAATTGGGCTTTTGTTAGTTTAAATGGTAATGTGTTTATTACATCTGACATTTTTGCGTTTTTGTCAAATGAAATTCCTTTGTTTTTTTCACTGTTTCCTTTTAGTTCTAGTAAAGCAAGTTGCATTGTTAATAGTTCTTCAAATACTAGTCGTTTTCTTGCTTGCATTCTATGTTCTACATCTGTTGGGAAATGTATTTGTTCTAAACTATTTTGTAAATCTAATAAATTATATTCTTTTAAAAGGTAATCTGGTAAAGTTTCTTCTAGCTTTCCTTTTGTCATATTTAATGCGTTCTCTATTGCTTGCCTTATAGCTGTTTGTGATAGTTTGTATGTAGTTGGGTATACTGGCATTATTTTTCCTGTATTTTTTGTTGAGTCTACTTTGTCAAATACAGGATTTCTCATTTCAAAATGATTAAATTCATTTATTGCTTTACCAAAAAATTTATATGTTTCGCCTCTTTTTATATGTTGTTTTATATATGTTTGATTAAACCATGTTATTGTACATCTACCTGTATTGTCTTCAACTATAGTCTTTAATACAGTCATATTTCTGCGTATTCTATTTATATTTACTTCTGATACTACTTTTGCCTCAATTGTAACTTCTTCTCCATTGATTAAGTCTGCTATGTTTTTTGTTTTACTTCTGTCTTCATAATCTCTTGGAAAATATGTAAGTAAATCTTCTAATGTGAATATATTTAAATTGTTTAGTAATGTCACTTTAGCTGGTCCTACACTTTTTACATATTGCACATTTTGCTTTAAATCAATCATCTTACTACCTCTTATCAAAGTTTTATTTAAATTACTCTAAACTAAATTTGCCTTAATTGAAAATCGCCAAAAAGCATTGACTAAATACTAAAAAGTATGTATAATAATGATATAGGAAACAAACATACAGAATGTATGTTGCCAATATTTTAGCAAACACTACATTGCAGTATCGAAGCAAAATGTAGTGTTTTTATTTATTCCTTATTTGTACAAATTATGTATATAACTGTTAATAAGGTTATGTTTATAGTTATTGAAATTATAAATCCTATGATTAGGAATTGTAAAAGATTTACCATAAACACCACCTCACTTTCCCATAGTAAAAACTATGTAGTAAAGTGGCAACACACATCTGCTTGTTAAGCTTGTTTCCTATATTTAATACTATACAATATTTCTTTATTAAAAACAAGCGAACATTTAAACAAATTTGTATTTTTTTCCAGTGTCTTGTCATTTAATTTAAAATATTGTATAATATATATTGTATTTTATTTGGGGATGTATTTGGTTTCGACAGTATCCTAGAAGTATTGATAGCGAGTAGTGGATTCTCACTTGGCCACTTAAATAATGTGAGAAATTAAAAATAAACGCTGATAATAGAGAATTAGCATACGCTGCCTAATTAAAAGGCGCGTCATCTTACTTTATGTGCCCACGCTTAAAGATTAAGGTGTCAAATTAGTGGGAAACGAAATTATTTTTAGTTATGAAAATAATGGGTATTTTTAAATAACTACCTTTTTAATAAATTTGTTTGTTGTGTTATTATTTAGGGAATCTTTACAATAGACTGCACTCGGAGAAGTTGATATGGAAAGAATATTGGACAGGAGTTCGACTCTCCTCATCTCCACCAATTTTTTATAAAAAATACTTGCACATTATTTAGTTTTGTGCTAATATAATAAAGTATTAAATTTTTAGGGGTATAGTGTTAATGGTAGCACATCGGTCTCCAAAACCGCTTGTGAGGGTTCGAGTCCTTCTACCCCTGCCATTAAAAGAGAAGTTAATTAATAATTAGCTTCTTTTTTTCTTGATATTTTATTTTTGTTACTGTATAATAGTTACACTAAGGTGGGAGATATAAAATGGAAAAATTAAAGAAGCTATTAAATAGAGAAGTTATTTCTTATATTATTTTTGGAGTTTTAACTACAGTTGTTAACATTAGTGTTTCATATGTTTTAAAAGCATTTTTACATGTAGAAACAAATATTGCAAGTACAATTGGTATAATTATTTGTATTTTATTTGCATATTTTACTAATCGTAAATGGGTTTTTGAATCACATGCAAATACAGCTAAAGAAAAATGGGCTGAATTTTTTAAATTCATTTTAGGCAGAGCTTTTACAATGTTTGTTGAAATTGTAGGTGTATTCTTATTAAATGATGTATTTCATGCATTTTACAACTTTGGAGATAACACAGGCTTTTTAATTAATAAATGTGTTATTACTGTAATTGTTATTATTCTAAACTTCTTTATCAGCAAGTTTTTTGCTTTTAAAAAATAAAATTTTATTATAAATTGGGGGCTACTAGAAATTGGAGGTATCTATGTCTAGTAGTTTTTTCAAGCCTTTTTATTATTTATTTGCTTGTATCTTTTTGTTAACTTTATTTATTTCTTGCTTTTTTGGTTCTACAATTATTCGGTTCAGAATTTTACCCTTTTGATGAAAATGAGAAATATGTTTGGCCTTCTCCTGGCTATACATATATAACTTCATATTTTGGTTATAGAGGTTTACCAACTGCTGGTGCTACCTCTTATCATGCTGGAATTGATATTGGAGCACCTGAGGGTAGTAAATTTATAGCTATATGTGATGGTAAAATTACTTTTGCCGATTTTTTGGGCGGTGGTGGTTATACTATTACTTTAACAAATGAAAATATGAAAGTTACTTATTGCCATGTTTCACCAAATTATATTGTTAAAGTTGGTGATTATGTCTTAAAAGGCCAAGTTATAGGTAATGTTGGGCCTAAAAATGTTTATGGTGTAAAACGGTAATCAGTATAAAGATGAAAATGGTAATCCAACTAATGGTGCAACTACTGGTCCTCATTTGCATTTAGGAATTAGAATTGATAATAAATATATTGACCCTTTAAGTCTGTTTAACTAAAAAAACTTCTGGCAGTTTATAACTGCTAGAAGTTTTTAACTTTTACATATCTTCATCATTTTCATCGTGTTCGTCTTTGTGATCATCATGTTTTTCATCATCTTCACATCCGCCACAATGAGAACAACATCCACCACATTCTTCTTCTCCGTTCCAATCTAGTTCAATAATGTTGTGGCATTCTGGACATTCAATTTCTGTATTTTCATCACTATTTATATCTGCTACAAATTCATTATTGCAATATGGACATACTATTTCAAACTCATATGGTTCGTCTTCTTCATATATATCATTTTCAATTCCATCTACAGCCTTTTTTACAACATCTATTTGGCTTTCAATTGTTTTTTGTTTTTCTTCTACTTCTTTTATTCTCATGTCTGTTAGGTTTGTCAATCTATCTATAACATCCATAAACATCATTGATAATTCTTGAAATTTATTTAAAACAAAAACTCTTTCTTCTTCATCTTGAAAATGATTTTCTAATTCAGTTAATATTGATTGATAATGATTTTTTAAGTCTGACATTGTTTTTTCCTTTCAAACTATACTCTTTCCATATATTCACCAGTTCTAGTGTCTATACGAATAACATCTCCAATGTTTATAAACATTGGTACTGAAATTTCATAACCGTTTTCTAGTGTTGCTGGTTTGCCAGAAGTTGTAGTTGTGTTTCCTGCAAATCCTGGTTCTGTATATGTAACTTCTAATTCAACAAACATTGGTGGTTCTACTGAAAATACATTACCTTTGTATGATAATATTTTTACATTCATGTTTTCTTTTAAGAATTTTAAACTATCACCAAGTTGTTCTTTGTTTAATGGTAGTTGCTCATATGTTTCATTGTCCATGAAATAATAGATATCGCTATCATTATATAAATATTGCATTTCTCTTTTTTCAATTTGTGCTGCAGGGTATTTGTCTGATGGGTTAAATGTTTTTTCTATAACTGCTCCTGAAATTACATTTTTTAATTTTGTTCTAACAAATGCTGAACCCTTTCCTGGTTTTACGTGTTGGAATTCAACTACTTTAAATACATTTCCTTCCATTTCAAATGTTGTTCCGTTTCTAAAATCTCCTGCCATATATACGTCTGCCATATTTAATTTCCCCTTTCAATATACATTTATTTTTATTACTTAATTAATAACTTTTTCAAAGCCTTTATATTATACACCTTGTTTACGCTAAAATCAAGCTTTTTATTCAGCTTTATCTACTATAATATAATTTTTGTCAGATTTAGTTAAATTTATACAACCAGATTTTGTAATTAATGTTGTATCTTCTATTCTAACTCCAAATTCTCCTGGTATATATATACCTGGTTCATTGGTTACTACCATGTTTTCTTTAAGTTGATTGTCGTTTTTAAAACTTATTATTGGTATTTCATGAATATCTAGTCCAACACCATGCCCAAGTGCATGCACTAAGTTATAGCCATTTAGTTTAAAATCATTTTCCACGTTTCTTGCTAATATTCTAATACTTGCACCATCTTTCATGTCTTTTTCAGTTTGTAATTGATTTTTTAAAACTAAATTATATACTTTTTTTATTTTTTCAGGTACATATCCTGCAAATATTGTTCTTGTCATGTCCGAACAATACCCTTTATATTTGCAACCAAAATCTATTGTAATAGGATCTCCTACATCTATTTTTCTTTCAGTTGTTTTTGAATGTGGTTTAGATGAGTTTGTTCCCGAGGCTACAATTGTTTCAAATGATACCCCTTCAGCACCATTTTCTAAAAAGTAATTTTCTATTTCTGTTGCTATTTGTTTTTCTGTCATGCCTATTTTTATATATTGCACTATATGTTCAAAGCATTTATCAGTTATTTCACATGCTTTTGTTAAATATTCTATCTCTTTTTCATCTTTTATTAATCTTTGTTTTTCTATTATATTTTCTGTTTCTTCTAAGTGGTTTGCTTTGTATTTATGCATGTAGTTTTTGTATGTTGCATATGTTACATAGTTTTCTTCAAATCCAACATTTTCGCAAAATGAGAAAAAATTTTCATAATCATATTCACTAATGTCTGTATAATTGCTTACAATAATTTCATCATCTATTGTAAGTGTTGATTGTACTTCTTCTATGTATCTGGCATCTGTTATATAGTAGTTTTCTTTTCTAGTAATTAAAAGTACACCTTCTGCGTTTATTCCAGTTAAGTATTTAACATTAATAGGGTTTGATACAATCATTCCCTGTATGTCTAGTCCACGAAGTTTTTCCTTTAAACATTTAATTTTTTCATTCATAAAACCACCCACTATTTACTTTTTTATCTAGAAAGCCCCAAGGTGAATATTTTCCATACTATGGTTTGTAGTAATTCTGTTGGAACAAATATAGCTATAAATGCACTTGCAACAATAAATGGTCCAAATGGTATATACTCATTTGCTCTTTTCTTTTTACTTGCAAGTATTGCTATACTTATAATAGCTGCTAATAAAAATGATAATACTGATACAATAATTGTATTGTTCATTCCTAGAAATAAACCTAATGCTCCCATTAGTTTTACGTCTCCAAACCCCATTGCCTCTTTTCCAGCTATGAAGCCCCCTATAACAGTTATAAGTAAAAATATTCCTCCGCCTATAAGCATTCCTATTATATTGTTAGTTAATACATTAAGTCCTAACCCTGTATTTGAAATTACTTCTATAAACGTAAATGCTAAACCTGTTTCAAATATTGTTAGAGTTAATCTATTTGGTATAATTTGAAATTTTAAATCTATGCAAAATGCAATTAAAAGCATTGGTACTAAAAATAGATATTTAAACAACTCTATACTTACACCAAAGAAATACACTAAAGCTACAAACATTATTGCTGTTATACTCATTAATATATAGTTTGGCTTAAGTGCTTTTAAATATTCTTTAAAAAAATCTTTTGTAAAAACTTTTTTATAGTCTGGCATACGTTTATTGCACCAATCTATAAACTGTCCTACTATTAAACCTATAATTCCAGCTATTACATAAATTAATATGTGTGTATCATTAATATACATTTTTTTCTCCTTTGTTACTTTGTTTTAAATATTTTTGTATAATTTTATTTTCTATTGGTCTTTTAAATTTTGTAATCCAAATGTCTTTTTCATTAATTGGCTTAACAAGTATTGAAAACATTTTTGCCCTATTAGCTCCAATTACATCTGTAAAAATCTGATCTCCAACCACTGCTATTTGGCTTTCTTCTATGCTCATTATTTTTCCAGCCTTTTTTAAACCACCTATGCATGGTTTTTTTGCGAAAAATATATATGGTATTTCTAACTTCTTAGCTGTGTTCTCAACTTTTTCTTTATGATTTGAATTTGATACTATACACATTTTTATTTTGTTACTCTTTAAATTTTCTGCCCATTCTTTTATTCCTTCTGGCATCTTTTTATCAAAGTCAATTAGTGTATTATCAACGTCAAGTATTAAACCTTTTATATTATTTTGTTCTAACATTTTTAAAGTAATTTCTTTTACACTATTTAAGTATAATTTTGGATATAAAAACATTTTGCCTCCAATATGTTGTATAAATAAAGCTTATTTTTCTTTTTAATATTATCAATATGCATTGCATTTGTCAAGGAGAACTTTATATGATTTTTTATAGTAAAAAATTATTGACTAAAATATTAAGTTGTGATAGCCTATAGTAAATTATCTTAAGAAAGGATGATATACAAATGACAGATAAAGAAAGAAAAGTTATTTTTACTTTGATTGGAGTACTTGTAGCAATTTTAGTAATTATTTTAACAGTAAAAGGCGTTCGTAGAAATAAATTAAAAAATTCAATTTCAGATTCTGAAAACACAAATAATGAAGAATATGTTACTTCTTTTAAAGATCTTGGAAGTGATGTTAAGCTAAATAATAGCACTGAATTTAATAGTACCAAAACATATAATAATATAGAGTTTTCTAATATTAGATTTGTTTATCAAAATGGAAGTAGTACATTAACTGCAGATTTGAAAAATGTTGGCTCTAGTAAACATGAAGAAGAAATAGTAACATTATCAATATTAGGTACAGATGGTTCTGTAATTGTTACTCTTGATGCTAGTATTCCAACTCTTGAACCAGGTGAAACAAGCCGTTTAAATGCTTCTGCTACAGCAGATATAATAAATGCTAAAGATTTTAAAATTGAAGCAAAATAAACAGTAAAGTGTGTCAAAATTCAAATTGACACACTCTTTTTTTCTAATAAAATACTTATTTACAAAATCTATGATTTCCAATCGTTACAGTCATTGGTCTAGACCATATCCATTTATTTGTAGCCGTGTTTGGGTTAAAATAATAAATTGCGCCATAGCTAGGGTCCCATCCATTTAATGCATCTTGAGCTGCTTTCTTTGAAGTTGAATCAGGTGACATATTTATTTGACCATCAGATACAACATCAAATGCTCCTTTTTGATATATAACTCCTGCTATTGTATTTGGAAACGAACTGCTTTTTACACGATTTAAAACAACTGCCGCAACTGCCACTTGCCCAGAATATGGCTCTCCTCTTGCCTCACCATGTACTAACCTAGCTAATAAATCTAAATTAGTTGAATAGCTTGAACTCGAACTACTATTTGAAGAATTTATTCCCATTGCCTCTAATGTTTTTTTACCAGCTATTCCATCAACTGTTAACCCATTTTTAGATTGAAACCATCTTACTGCTTTTTGTGTTTGAGTTCCATATATTCCGTCTATACTTCCGCTGTAATAGCCCCATCTTTTTAATTTAGTTTGAATTTGCGTTACTTCATTTCCTCTAGAACCATACTTTGACAATGCGTCTACTTCATTATTTTTGAAAAATATATTATATGAAATAAATATAGAGAAAGTTATTATAATAACAATCATTCCTATTAATGTTTTTTTATTTTTTTGCATAAAAACACACCTACTTTAGTTAAATTTAATTATTGTTATTTTAACCAAATTAGGTGTTTATATACATTAATTTTAGAATATTCCTATAATGTTTCCATCTGCATCTAAGTCTATACTCTCAGCTGATGGAACTCTTGGTAAACCAGGCATTGTCATTATTTTACCTGTTAATACTACAATAAACTCAGCTCCTGCTTTTAATACAACATCTTGTACATGTATATTAAATGGTTCTTTACATTCTAAATTTTTAGGATCATCTGAAAATGAATATTGAGTTTTAGCTATACATACTGGTAAATTGCTATATCCTAATTTTTCAATCTCTTTAATATGTAATTTAGCTTCATCTGTATATTCTACATTTTCAGCTCCATATATTTTTTTAGCTACTGAATTTATTTTTTCTTCAATTGTTTCATTTAATTCATATGCAAATTTGAAGTTTGAAGTTTTTTGAGTTAAGTTAACTATTTTTTCTGCTAAATCTTCTGCTCCTTCTCCGCCTTTTTCCCAACTTTCAACTAAACTTAAATCAATTCCCTTTTCTTGTAATTTCGCTTGTAAAAATTCTATTTCAGCTTTTGTATCATGTGTATATTTGTTTATTGCTACTATAACATTTAAGCCATATTTATTTTTTAGGTTATCTACATGTCTTTCTAGGTTTTCAAATCCTTTTGCTAAATATTCAACACTTTCATTTTTTATTTCTTCTTTTGGCATTCCGCCATGATATTTCAATGCTTTAATTGTTGCTACACATACTACTGCATCTGGTTTTAAATTTGCTTTTCTGCATTTTATATCCAAGAATTTTTCTGCTCCTAGGTCTGCTCCAAATCCCGCTTCTGTAATAACATAATCTCCTAACTTAAGTGCAAGTTTTGTTGCTATTACACTATTACATCCATGTGCAATATTAGCAAATGGACCTCCATGAACTATTGCAGGTGTTTTTTCTAAGCTTTGTACTAAATTTGGATTAATAGCATCTTTTAGTAATACCGTCATTGCTCCATCTGCTTTTAAATCCTTTGCAGTTATTGGCTTGTTTTCTTTAGTATAGCCAACTATAATGTTTCCAATTCTTCTTTTTAAATCATTTACATCTGTTGCCAAACAAAAAATAGCCATTATTTCAGATGCAACAGAAATATCAAATCCATCCATTCTTGGTACTATATTTTTTTCTTGTGATAAACCGGTATTTACTGTTCTTAATTGTCTATCATTTAAATCTACACATCTTTTCCAAACAACTCTGTCAAAACCTAATTCATTACCGAAATATATGTGGTTGTCTATCATTGCTGATAATAAATTATTTGCAGATGTAATTGCATGTATGTCTCCCGTAAAGTGTAGGTTTATATCTTCCATTGGTGCTATTTGACTATGACCTCCACCTGTTGCTCCACCTTTTATTCCAAATACAGGTCCTAAAGATGGTTCTCTTAATGCAAGTATTGCCTTTTTACCTATTTTTCTTAATCCATCAGCTAGACCTATTGCCATTGTTGTTTTTCCTTCTCCAAGTGGAGTTGGATTTATTGCTGTTACTAAAATTAGTTTTCCGTCCTTGTTATCTTTTAATTTTTTGTATACCCCAGGAGAAATTTTTGCTTTATATTTCCCATATTGTTCTAATTGTTCTTCCTCAATATTTAAACCTTCTGCTATTTTAGTTATTTTTTCTAATTTTGTATTTCTTGCAATTTCAATATCTTCCATTTATCTTCTCCTTTATATATTTTTAGCAGTAATATAATATTTTTCTTTCAAACTTCATAAAGAGCTGTATCCACAGCGTTTTACTGTGAAAATTATTATATTATTGCTAATAAAAATAATTATTAAAATAATAGTCCAACTATAACCCCAATAGCTGCTCCTACAACAACTTGAACTGGTGTATGCCCCAGAACCTCAACCAATTTTTCAGATACTTGTAATCCTGTTAACCCAGGTGTTTCTACTATTTTATTTAATAGTTTTGCCTGTTTTCCAGCAGCTCTTCTTACCCCTGCAGCATCATACATTACAATAAAAGAAAAGATTAATGACACAGCAAATAAAGGTGAATTGATACCTACATTTTTTCCTATCATAGTTGTTAATGCCACAACAACTCCAGAATGTGAACTTGGCATTCCACCTGCTTGCATTAATCTTTTAAAGTTGAATTTTTTATTTTTTATCAAATCATACACAAATTTAAATAGCTGTATTGCAAACCATACTAAAAATGGAACTATTATATATTTGTAATCATTAAAACATCCCTGCATTTTTTATTCCTCTTCTTGTAAAAAATTTTCTTCTTGTACTTCGTCTCCATCTTTTATTAAAATGGTTATTCTTTTTTCTGCATCTTCTAATAAATTGCTACATTCTTTTGAAAGTTTCATTCCTTCTTCAAATTTTGAAACAGATTCTTCTAAATTTAAATCACCTTTTTCTAATTCTGCAGCTATTTCTTCTAGTTTGCTCATTGTTTCTTCAAAACTTACTTTTTTACCCATCTTTACTCCTCTATTTTTCAGTCACAACTTCTGTTGTAACATCAACTATATAACCAGTAATTGTTCTAGTTGTTTTTGTATCATATACTGTTACCAAATATTTTCCATCATTTTGAATACTTATATTAAATGCTATACCTTCTAATCCCCCAAATTGTTCAGTACACTTTTGCTTTACTAAATTGATTGCTTTGGTTTCTTTTGATGTCATTTGATTTCCATCATCTTCTATAGAATTACTTGATGCTGTAACAGTTGACTCATTTTTATTTTCTTCTTGCTTTTTTTGGTCTTCTTCTGGCTCTGTAACATTTTCGTCTAATATATCATTTATTATGTTCTCAAGACCACTATTTGCATCTGGCAATATTTCCCCTTCTCCAATTACCGTTTTAGGCAATGGTTTTTGACTATAATGTTGATATATTATGCATATTAAAGCAAATACTAATATAGTAATAACTACTATAATTAAAATATTCTTTGTTGTTTTCGTCATATTTTTCTCCTTTTACATAACTTTGGCTTTTACGTCTCCATCTTGCATTTTAATAGAAATTTCGTCTTCTTTATTTAGTTGATTTTTACTTTTTATAATTTCTCCATTTTTCGTAATTATTCCATAGCCTCTAGTTAAAGTTTTTAATGGACTTAATGAATCCAATTTTAAAATTACATTTTGTGCTTTTGCTTTTTCTTGTAGAATCTTATTATTTATACTGTGTTCCATTGATTTTACTTTAATATCAACTAACATTAGCTTTTCATTTATTTGTTGTAAAGCTCCTGTAAATGCTTTTCTTGACATACATTTTTCATATTGTAATTTCATTAATTGCACTTTTCTAATCAATGCTTGCTCATATCTTTTTTGAAAAACTTTAAGTTTTTGTTCTACTTCTTTTATATCTGCCACTGCAAGTTCTGCAGCTGCTGATGGAGTTGGTGCTCTTAAATCTGCAACAAAATCTGCTATTGTAAAGTCTGTTTCGTGCCCCACAGCTGAAATAACAGGTAATTCCGAGTTATATATTGCTCTTGCAACAATTTCTTCATTAAATGGCCATAAATCTTCTAATGAGCCTCCGCCTCTTGCAATAATAAGCACATCCGCCAATTTATGCTTATTCATAAATTCAATACCTTCTGCTATTTTCTTTCCTGCTCCTTCGCCTTGCACTGGAACTGGAAATAGCCTAATATGTACATTCGGATTTCTTCTGGTAGACACATTTATAATATCTCTTATAACAGCTCCAGTATTTGAAGTTAACACTCCTATTGTTTCAGGCATTATAGGTATTTCTTTTTTATGTTTTTGGTCAAATAATCCTTCTTTTTCTAGTTTTGCCTTTAGTTCTTCATATGCTGCTCTTAAGTCTCCTATTTTTCCAAGTTGTTTCATTGCTTTAGCATATAATTGATATGTTCCGTCTCTTTCAAATACAGATACACTTCCAAGTACCATTACTTTCATACCATCTTGAGGTACAAAATCTAAATGTGTTGTATATGTTTTAAACATTATTGATTTTATTAAAGATTTTTCATCCTTTAATGTAAAATACATATGGCCTGTATAGTGATTTTTAAAGTTTGAAATCTCTCCCTCTACTAAAACATTAGCAAAGAATTCATCATTCTCAAACTTTTCTTTTACATATTTATTTAGTTCACTTACACTTATGGGATTATATGTCATTATTACTCCTCATTTGTTATGCCAGCTTGTTTTATAATATTAGCTAGTATTCCATTTATAAAAGATGGTGAATTTTCATCTCCATATTTTTTTGCTATTTCTACTACTTCATTTACAACTACTTTGTATGGTAGTTTTGCGTAAACTATTTCATATGTGGCAAGTTTTAACAAAGTAATATTTACTTTTGAAATTCTTGAGATATCCCATTTTTCTTTTAAGTTTTGAGATATCAATTTTAAAATTGCTTCTTCATTTTCATTTATTCCATTTATCGTTTGTGTTATATATGTTTTTACTTTTTCTTGGTCAATTTCCTGCTCTTTTAAAAACATTTCAATTTGTTCTGCATATTCATTTTGTTCTGTTTTTTGAATTTCTAAGCTATATAGTAATTCAAAAGTAAGTTCTCTTGTTTCTGTTCTTGTCATTTATTTGTTACTCCCTTTTTATAACTTATCTATAAAATTTTTTATTTTATCTTTTACTCTTTCTTTATTTTTTTGATAATAGTTTCCAGCCCAAATGCATATAAGTATTAATGCTATTATTAATAAAATTTTATATAAATTTGTACAAAATAATAAAACTGCTAATGCTATTCCAACTAGGCCACCAACAATACCGCCACCATATTTGTCACAAAACATTTTGAAATTTTCCATTTGTTTCGCTCCTTTCGTTTTTTACTCTTGAACTATTGGTTTCACAGGTTCAATATCTTTTACTTTAATATTAACTTCTTTAACTTCTAAGTCAGAAGTATTTTTTATTGTCGTTTTAATTTTAGTTTGTAAATTTGTTGATAATTCTTTTATAATTGCATTTTCTTTAACACTTAAATTTACAAATACTGTTACATTGTTTTCTTTATCTAGTTCTACTCTTGTTGTTACATTTTCTGCACTATCAAAACCTTTTACTACACTATTAACCAAGTTTTCTATAGTATCTTTTGTAATTAAAAGTTTTCCGTCAGAATTTTCTAGCAATATGCCATTTTTATAGTCCATTTCTTGTTTTGCACTTGAATCAAAAAATATACATTTAATTGCTAACAATATAAATAAAACGCTTACTGCAAGTATTATGTTAGATGTAACCTCATTTTGTAATGCACTTACTATTACGTCATGTGTTAATTCTATATTTAACCACCCAAAAATTATTAAACATGTTATTATTGATAATATAAGTATTATTGTAGAAAAAAGAGCTAGTCCTATTCTATCTAATATTTTCATTTTTTGCTTCATCCTTTCTTAATATATGCTTTGAAACTTTAAATTAGGCACAGTAAATTTTATTGTGCCTAATTCTTATTTTATTATTCTTTGTCTTCTTCTTTTTCGTTGCTTACGCCCATGTTATCTGTACTAACACCTTGTATATGAACGTTAACCTCAACAACTTTTAATCCTGTCATGTTTTCAACTGCTTTTTTTACTTTGTTTTGAATTTCAAAGGCAACATCTGGAATTCTTACTCCATACTCTACTATAATGTTTACATCTATTTTTGTTTCTTTTTCACCAGTTTCAACCTTTATTCCTTTTGCTAAATTCTTTTTACCACTAAGTACCTCTGAAATTCCACCTGCAAATCCGCCTGACATTTGTGCTACTCCAGGTACTTCTGATACTGCTACTCCTGCAATTACAGATACTACATCATCTGAAATTTTTATATTTGTGTTACTTTCTAGTGCAACTTCCCCACTATTTTCAACTACTTCTTCAACCTCTTTTATTTCTTTCTTTTCTTCTTCCATAAAGAAACCTCCTTTTCTTACGAAAATTTATATTTTTAGATATATATTAGTATATCAATTTTGTTGAAATTTTACAACTATTTTCCTTTATTTTTTTATATTTATTATAAATTTGAATCCATGAATATACTCTAGTAAGTTCTGGTACTTCTATGCCTTGATTACATGTAGAAGTATATAAAAATGCTGTTATTCCACCATTTTTAACATTTCTGCAATGTTCTATACTATCATCTATAAATATATCTATATTATTTTCCTTTGAAACCTCTAATTTATTTTGTGCATTCATTACAAGTTTATCATACGGAATATTATTTTTTTCGAGCCATTTTTGTGTATAATCTTTTATAACAGAACTTCCTTCTTCATATTCATACCTAGATGTAATCAAAATTATATTATTTTTTTCTTTTTGGAGCTTTTTTAATATTTCGCTAACACAATCTTTGGGTCTTGCTATTGTTAACATATCAATAAAATATTTTTGCCAAAATAAATTTATTTGTTCACTCGTCCAATGTGAATACATTGTTTCTATGTAATTATGATTTGGAATTTTTCCATATTGTTTTGGATCACCACTGTTTCCAAGTTCTATATCAAATTTTTGTGCACTTGTAAATACACTTTCAAATGAGTTTGATATTGTATCATCTATATCTATTCCTATATTCATGTTTTTCTCCATTTCTTATTTAATATGTTTTAAATTTTAACATATCAATTTTAAAATTTCAATATACAAATATAAAACTTTTGTTTGACAAATTAATTTTCTTGTATTATAATTGTTACGAACATTTATTTGTATTGTGAGGTTTACTTATGGAAATTGAAGAAAAACTAGAAATATTATCTGCTTCTGCAAAATATGATGCATCTTGTAGTTCATCTGGCGGTAGCAGAAAAAATACATCTAAAGGAATTGGTAATAGTGAAACTTCAGGAATTTGTCACAGCTGGGGTGCTGATGGTAGGTGTATTTCTCTACTTAAAATTTTAATGACAAATTGCTGTATGTATGATTGTAAATATTGTATAAATCGTAAAAGTAATTCTGTTAGAAGAGCTACTTTTACTCCAAAAGAAATTGCAGATTTAACTATTGGTTTTTATAAACGTAATTATATTGAGGGGTTGTTTTTGAGTTCAGCTGTTATAAAATCCCCTGATTACACTATGGAACAAATGATACAAGCTATTACTATTTTACGAAATGAATACCATTTTAACGGGTATATTCATGCAAAAACTATTCCTGGCAGTAGCCAAGAACTTATTGATAAATTAGGTACATTAGTTGATCGTATGAGTGTTAATATTGAGCTTCCATCTCAAGCTAGTTTAAAGTTACTAGCTCCTGATAAATCTAAAGAGAATATTGTTGAACCAATGAGCTATATTTCTAATAAGTTAAGTTTATCTGCTCAAAAATTTTTGCCTACTACTAAAAAGAGTTTTAGTTTTTTGCCTAGTAATGTAATTAATAAACCAAAAGACAAAGACTTTGTACCAGCAGGTCAAACTACTCAAATGATAGTTGGTGCAACACCTGATACAGATTTACAAATTATAAAATTGTCTGAAAGTTTGTATAATAAATTTCATTTAAAAAGAGTTTATTATTCTGCTTATGTTTCGGTCAATGAAGATTCTAACTTACCAACTTTGGCTAAACCACCATTACTTAGAGAAAACAGAATCTACCAAGCTGACTGGTTGCTTAGGTTTTATGGCTTTAAAGCTGACGAATTATTAAATGAGCAAAACCCTAATTTTAATACCTTGTTAGATCCAAAGTGTGACTGGGCATTAAGACATTTAGACAGTTTCCCTGTTGAAATAAACACTGCTGATTACTATACTTTACTTAGAATTCCTGGTATTGGTGTTATATCAGCAAAAAGAATTATATCTGCAAGAAAGTATTGCCACTTGCAGTTTGAACACCTAAAAAAATTAGGTGTCGTTCTAAAAAGAGCTAGATACTTTATTACATGTGATGGAAAATATTATGATACAATAAAACATTTTTCTGATGGCTTTATTGAACAAAATTTATTATTTTTAGAAAGAAACAGTTTGCCAGTATCTTCATATATTCAAACGTCTTTATTTAGTGCCTCAGAGCCTAATAGATTTGATAAACTAAAAGTTCTTACTGGAAATTTGTAGAGGAGTGTATTATATATGATTAATTGGAAATTTTTAAATAATGAAGTTTATTTATATGATGGAACATTTAATGGTCTTCTTAGTGTTGCGTTTTATTGTTATGTAAACAAAGTTATTCCTTATAGAGTTGTTGATGAAAATTGCTATTTTCATAATTTATTAGAAAATTCAAAGTTTATACCTACTAATGAACTACATGCTGAACGTATATTTAACGGAATTTATCATTCAGCTGGCCGTAGTGCGATATATGATTGCTATAATGCTTTTCTTTCTGGTAGTTCATCTAAAGAATTACCTATATTAAAGTATATTTTAAATAGTTTTGAAATCGGCCCTAATATTTGTAACATGCTTTCATTAGATTATGTTTTAGAGGTAGTAAAACTACGTAAAAATGTTCTCATGGAAGCTCATAGATTTGATGGATTGGTTCGCCTTCAAGAAATTGGCAATAACTTATGGTATGCCTCTGTTCATCCTGATAATAATATAATTGAAAACGTTGGTCAATTTTTAATGAAACGATTTCCAATGCAAAATATAATTTTACATGACAAAAATAGAAATTTAGCCTTTATGTATAGTGTACTAAGGCCTAATAATTATGAAATAATTGAAGTTCCAAAGGATATTGAATTTTCTTTTCTTTCTGATGACGAACTCAAATTTCAATCTTTATGGAAAACATTTTTCAAAAGTATTGCAATTAAAGAAAGGACAAACTCAAAGTTGCAAATGCAATTTATGCCTAAAAAATATTGGCAAGATTTGGTCGAGTTAAAATAAAAATTGACATAATTATTTTTTGATGTTATAATTTTGTAGAAATTAGCCTGTTAGGTTAAAAATACTGAAAGGAGAGGCCTTTATCATGGAAAAAATGAAAGTGACTTTTGCTGTAAAATCGGCATCAACTGCAAGTTCAACATCCCCAGCAGAAAACTTTTCACGTAAGTACGAAATTCCTACGAAATCATTTCCGAAGGTTCATCAGATATTGACTAAAAGACTCCATGCAAGTTATTGCACTCTCAACAACACGTTTTTGTTCGACTCTCGGGAAGAAGTTTTTATCGGTCTCGAAAAAATTATTTACTTAATTGTAGATGATTAATAAAAGCAAAGAGCATACCTAAAAATCGGTATGCTCTTTGTTTTTTAGTATACAATAAAATTAAGTTACCTTAGGCCGTGCTCATTTTAAAGCACTCCCTGTACATATGGCAAAGCCACTTTTCTTATTTGTATTCTTCTACTTCTTTCTTTATTTTTAATATAAAGTCATTTAGTCCCATTACTCCAATATCACCATCTGATCTAGAACGAACTCCTACAGCATTTGCTTCTACTTCTTTATCTCCTATAATTAACATATATGGAATTTTTTGAAGTTGTGCTTCTCTAATTTTATAACCAATTTTTTCTTGTCTTTCATCAATTTCTGCACGAATTCCATTGTTGTCTAGTTCTTCTAAAACTTTTTCTGCATATTCTTTATGCGCGTCAGCTATTGGTAATATTTTTACTTGTACTGGTGATAACCATGTTGGAAATGCACCTGCATAATGTTCTGTTAAAATACCAATAAATCTTTCAAATGAACCAAATAATGCTCTATGTAGCATAATTGGTGTTTTCTTTTCTCCATCTGAATCAATGTATGATAAATTAAATCTTAATGGTAATTGGAAGTCAACTTGTACTGTTCCCATTTGCCATTCTCTTCCTAAACAGTCCTTCATTTTAATATCAATTTTTGGACCATAGAAAGCTCCATCACCTTCATTTACACGATAATTGTCTTTACCACATATTTCGTCTAATACATCTTTTAAGTCCGCTTCTGCTTTGTTCCATAAATTGATGTCTCCCATATAATCTTCTGGTCTGGTAGATAATGTTAGTATAAAGTCTAATCCAAATATGTTATATAGTTTTTTAGCAATTTCAAGAATATTTTTAATCTCTTCTTTAATTTGTGATTCCATAACATAATTGTGTGAATCATCTTGTCTAAACATTCTTACACGGAATAAACCGTTTAATTGTCCAGATTTTTCATTACGATGTATAATATCTATATCACTAAATCTTAAAGGCAAGTCCTTGTAACTTCTTAATTTGCTTTGATAAATTTTAATAGAGTTTGGACAGTTCATTGGTTTTAAAGCTTGTTCTTTTCCATCACTATCTATTAAAACAAACATATCATCTTTGTAATGATCCCAATGTCCTGATGTTTTCCATAAACTACTGCTGTTTAATTGTGGACCAGAGAATTCTTGATATCCTCTCTTTTTATGTTCTTTTCTCCAAAGGTCTATAAGTATATTCATCATTGTGAAGCCTTTAGGCATCCAATATGCCATACCTGGTGCTGTTTCATCAAAGAAAAATAAATCTAATTCTTTTCCTAATTTACGATGATCTCTTTTTTTAGCTTCTTCTAACATATGTAAATGTTCTTCTAACATGCTAGCTTTAGGAAATGAAATACCATAAATTCTTTGAAGAGTTTGTTTTGTTTCGTCCCCTCTCCAATATGAAGCTGATGAATGTAATAATTTGAATGCTTTTACTGAGCCTGTACTCATAATATGTGGTCCAGCACATAATTCTTTAAATTCACCTTGATCATAAAAGCTAATTTCTTCACCTTCTGGTAGTTCTTCAATTAATTCTACTTTATATGGTTCTTTTCTATCTTTCATTAACTTAATAGCTTCTTCTCTTGGAAGAGTATATCTTGTGATTGGTAAATCTTCTTTAACAATCTTTTTCATTTCTTCTTCAATTTTAGCTAAATCTTCTTCTGTGAATGGTTTTTCCACGTCAAAATCATAATAAAAACCATTATCAATAGATGGACCAATTGTTAATTTTACATTATCTCCATATAGTCTTTTTATAGCTTGTGCCATAATGTGAGATGTTGTATGCCAATATGCCTTTTTACCATCTAAATCATCAAAAGTTAAAATCTCTAATTTACAATCTTTTTCAATTAAAGTACGTAAATCTTTTACCTCTCCATCAATCTTTCCCGCCATAGCATTTCTTGCTAAGCCTTCACTTATTTTTTTTGCAATTTCTAAAATAGAAGAACCTACATTAACCTCTATTTTAGAACCATCTTTTAATTCTACTTTTACCATATTTTCTCCTCCTTCTTAATGTCAGTTCGGGGACGTTTCTTCAACTGACATTTTTGTCAGTTAAAGATACGTCCCCAAACTGACAAGCACTCCTAAAGTATTGCTACTTTAGGAGTGCTTTTACACGGTTCCATCCTATTTTTAACTTAATTACTCTTTAACGCAGATGTACGCCTAGCTTTTTACTAGGAACTAATGAGGTAGTTTTTCAAATCTGTTTATTTAAGTTAGCTTTCAGCCGTTGACCAACTCTCTCTTTTAACAACCTTGATTTTACTTTGTCTCATTCTTGTCTTTATTTTTTCAAACTATATATTATTATACTCGCTGTTTTTTCAAGTGTCAAGTGCTTTTATATAAGTTTCAATATATCTTCTTTGGGTTGTACTCCTATTGTTCTTGCGGTTTCGGTTCCATTTTTTATAATTAAGAATGCTGGTATAGTCATTATTTCATATTTTTCTGCTAACTCATGATTTTCATCTACATTTACTTTACATACTTTAACTTTATCTCCCATCTCTTCTGCTATTTTATCTATTACTGGTGACATCATTCTACATGGTCCACACCAGCTTGCCCAAAAGTCAATTAAAACTGGTACATTTGCCTCCATTACTTCTTTTTCATAATTATCTTTGTTTAATTCTGTTACACTCATTTTATTTACCTCCAAAATTTATTTTAACACAGCTAAACCTGCTTTTGTCCCTTCATATATAGCTTTAGATATTTGTAGCAAACCTCCTGTACAATCTCCACACGCAAATAACCCTGGTACTGTTGTTTCCATATTTTCATTTACTACAATGTTATTGTTTTCAATTCTAGCACCTATCCTTCTTGCTATATCTGTACTTGACGCTGTTCCAACTGCTATAAATACTCCATTTATTTTTTGCTTTGTATCATCTTCAAATTCAACTTCTTCAAGTTTGTTCGTTCCTCTAAATTCTTTTATCTTTTTTTCATTTACTACAACCCCATTGCTTCTATTTTGAACTATTTTTCCACCATTTGTTAGTATAGTTACAGAGTTTGCAATCGGTTTTAATGTTTCAAATTCATGTATAGCATAATTTCCTTCGCCTAATACTGCAACATCTTTCTCTTTGTAGAAGAAAGAATCGCATATTGCACAATAACTTATCCCTTTTCCTTCAAATTCTTTAATTCCTTTTATATTTGGAATATTTCTATTTACCCCTGTTGCCAATATTACTGATTTTGTATCATATTTTGAATTAACAGTTTCTATTGTAAAATTATCTTTCAACTCTATGTTTATTACTTCATCTTGTACTATTTCTACTCCTAAATTGACAGCTTGATTTAGCCCATTTTCATATAATTTTTTTCCTGATACACCATTTGCAAAACCATAGTAATTATCTATTTTTTTTGCTTTTTCTAAAGCTCCATTTCCTTTTGATATAACTAATGTAGACAAATTTCTTCTTTTCGCATAAATAGCTGCTGTAATTCCAGCTGGTCCACTTCCAATTACTGCTACATCATACACCTTATATTCGCCTCCTCACTAGTTTTATATATATTTTATTTATTTTATGCAATTATTATACACTAATTTTTTTGTTTTTCAAACACTTGTCTATGAGATTTTTAACACTTCTTAAAAATATTTTAAATTTTTTCAAATTTTTCTTGACAAAGCGAACATGTTTTTGTATACTATATACGAACATTGATTCGGAGATATAATTTTTTAGGAGGTATTAATTATGAACATTTTCAAAAATAGAAATAATGTAATTTCATATACAGTAAACAAGGAAATCGGCTCAAATTGCTATGTTTCAGTTGATGATGGAGAAGTTGTAGTTAATGCCCCATGGTATTTTTCTAGAAGACAAATTCAAACAATTATTGAAGAAAAAAGGCAATGGATCTTAAACAAAATTAAAGAATATCAAGAACAAAATAATGTATATTCTGATAGAGGTAGTATTGTTATTTTAGGTGCTAATCATCAGGTACATTTATATTATAAAAGTGTAAACACTCCTACCATAAATATAGTTAATCGTACTATTGAAGTTGTACTTCCTAATAAATATAAAAAATTAGAAACAACTCAAATTTTAAAAATATTAGTTGATAAACTATATGAAAAAGTTGCCGAGCAGGAAGTTGAAAGAGCTATGGAAAAAACAAGATTATTACTTGGATATGCTCCTGAAGATTACGAAATAAAAAAACTATCTGCTAATGTTATTGCTCATTTTTCTAGCGAAGACAAAAAAATATCAATTAGTTCAAATATAGCTAAATATGATAGAAATATAATTGATTATGTTGTATTACATGAGTTCTGTCATATGCAATACAAAATTCATACAAAGAATTTTTGGAAAATAATTGCTAAATATATGCCAAGTTATGAAAAATATGAAAATACTTTAAAAGGCTTGTCATATTAAAATAACCTTAATTAGTTTTTAACATCAAAAATGCTAACCCATAATGGTTAGCATTTTTGTTATTAATCTAAAAATTTATATTATAAATCTTCATCAACTGTAAGTTTTGCATAGTATTTTTCATCAAAATCCTCGTCATATTCAATATTTTCAAATATTTCTGGCATTTCTTTTTGGAAATACTTTAATAAAGGAATAAGTACTTGTCTTATTGAAGGATGTACATGTTTTGTAGTTCTTAAACTTAAAATATGTTTCCACTCTCTAATATTAGCTGTCATAACATATTCTGCTGCTACTGAATGAGGTAATACTTCTCTACACATATCTGTAGTAGCCCCCAATTCTTTCATTTTCATATATCTTGCTTCTATTTCTTGCATTGCTTTTTTCCATTCTTCATATATTTCTTTATCTTCTATATATGCTGGATTAACAAAAGCAATTTCATTTCCGTATTTATCTTTATCATAACTGCAATATCTAGTTGATTCTATTGAAAAACTTGCATGTCTATGTCTTGTCAAGTCTTTATATGATCCCAAATCATTATAAATTCTAACTGTAATTTTTTCATGTTCTAAAACTGATTCATGTCCTCTGTTCAAGCAATTTTTTAATAAATTTTTATATGATTCTTCTGAAACCATTCCTTCTGAGCGATAGCAAGTTCTGCAAGCCTTTTCTATTTTTTTCATTATTTCTATTCCGTCAAATTTTTCTACTTTTATCCATGGTTCTACTATTCTCATTTATTTTTCCTCCCTTTTTTTACTTCAAATACTATATCAAAAAAATCAAAATATTACAAGAAAAATTTTAATTTAAAATATTAAAATCTGGTACATACTCTTCTTCATGATCACCAAGTTCTTGTATATATCCATTTTCCAAATTTAGAGTATATAAATAATTTTCTATTTCTTTATATTCTTTTTTAGTTAATTTTCTATTTAATAATTTGTCTTCCTTTGCTTTATATGTAGGAAAATATTGAGCCATTACACTTACATATGTACCTTCTGGCATATTTTCTTTTATCCATTTTAAAATATGTTTTGAATTTTGAATATGATTAGGTAATACTAAATGTCTAATAATTACTCCTTTTTGTATTATTCCATTTTCATTAAATATTGGATTTCCAACTTGTTTTTGCATTTCTTGTATTGCTGTAGTTGCTATTTTAAAGTAGTTATCTGCTTTAGAATATTTTGTACTTAACTCATTTGAATAGTATTTCAAATCTGGTAAATATACATCAATATATCCATTTAGCATTTTTATCGTTTCTACATTTTCATATCCATTTGTGTTATATATAATTGGTATATTTAAACCATTTTCTTTTGCTATTTTTAATGCTTCTATAATTTGATAAGCATACATTGTGGGTGTAACTAAATTAATATTATTTACTCCTTTTGCTTGTTGGTCTAAAAATATTTGTGCAAGTTCTTTTACTGTTATTTCTTTTCCTTTACCTAATTGGCTTATTTCATAATTTTGGCAATATATACAATTCAAATTACAATTACTAAAAAACACTGTACCAGAGCCGTTTTTTCCACTTATACTTGGCTCTTCATAATTATGTACTGACGCTAAAGCAATTTTTATTTTATCATTACATTTACAATATCCTATATTTCCAATTTTTCTATTAACCCCGACAGTTTCGAGGACAAATATTACATTTTTCTAGATTCATTTTTTCTCCTGATTCCAATTGTTATTTTTCAATATTTGTATTATAATATTTGATAGTTATTTTGTAAAGATCTGTCCTTAAGGAGGGAAAAAATGAGTTTTATTGAAAGAGAATATAAGGTTGATATTAGACATATTGGAACTAGTAATTTAATTACTAACTATGGTATTTTGTGTTTGCTTGAAGACATTGCAACAGTTCATTCTGATATTGCTGGTTATGGCATAGCTCAAATACCTTTTACCCATGTTTCATGGATTTTACTTAATTGGAAGGTATCTGTTTTTAAAAGAGTAGCTTTTGGTGATACTGTTAAGGTTAGAACTTGGTCTGTACCATATAATGAGCTTTTTACTTATAGAAATTTTGAAATTTATGATAACGAAAATAATTTAATTTGTATTGCAAATTCTAAATGGACATTAGTTAATTCTGATACTAAGACTCTTACTAAAATCACGGATGAAATAAAAAATAGTTATGAGCCTGAAAGTAAGTTGGTATTTGATAAACTTGAAATAGCCAAATTGAAAGAACCTAGCACTTCTGAGCATACATTTAGCTTTAATGTTTTAAGAAGAGATATTGATTTTAATAATCATATGCACAACCTATACTATCTTTTATATGCTTATGAAGCATTACCTAAAGAAGTATATGAAAAAGATGAATCAAATAACTTTGAAATTATGTATAAATCTGGTAGTATGTTAGGTGATAAAATTGATTGTTATTATTCACATGATAATGAATCTGATTACATTGTAATGAAAACCAATAATAAATTACATGCAATCATTAAATTGTCAGTTTAGGGACGTTTCTTTAACTGACATAAATGTCACTCGGGGGACACATCTTGAAAGTATAATTAAAAAAACTTGAAAGATGTGTCCCCTTAACTGACAAAAATGTCAGTTAAAGAAACGTCCCCGAACTGACACAAAATTATTATTATTGTCATATTATGTAATATAAATTGATTTTAAGGAGGAATATAAAACATGTTTAATCGTTATAATAGATGTTGTTGCCAAAATAAGTACAATCCTGAAATTATAGAGTCATTGTGCAATGATGTTGGTACAACAGCAGATTATGCCCAAGACCCTGAAAATAGTTGTAGTTGTAGGCGTAATAATATGGTAAATACTAATTCATGCTCATGTGGTTTTGATGAAGAGCCTGTTTCTAATATGTTTCCATCTAACCCAATGTTAGGTCAAAGCTATGTCCCACTTCAAGAAATGAATAGAACTTTTACACCTTGCTGTGGTTTAAAAATGGGAACTATATTTCCTGAACTAGTAAGTCCATATATGCCAGGTCAAAGTATGGCTGAAAATGACTATTTAAGAAGAAATAATGAAATTGGAGAGGGGTGTAATGGTTAATGGAAGATGAAAATAGAGATTGTAACTGCGGTGTAAATAAAATGGCTTGTAAAGATTGTAGTTATACTACTCAAGGCATTAATGCTGCATTTGGATATAATACTCCAGATATGATTGCAAATAATGTTAATAATAATTCGTGTGGTTGTGGTAATTCAGATGATCCTGATTGTAGTAGAGCTGATATGTTAAATAGCATTAAAAGTTTAAATTTTGCTGTTATTGAGTTAGGTTTATATTTAAATACTCATCCAGATGATGAAAAAGCTCTTTGTTTACACAGAGAATATTGCAGACAATTAAGAGATTTAAAAGATAAATATCAAAAAGTTTATGGACCTTTAAGCATTTACTTCCCATGTAATAAGTGGAGATGGCTTGAAGAACCATGGCCTTGGGAAGGAGGAAATATTTAATATGTGGACTTATAATAAAGTATTGGAATACCCAGTTAATATAAAATGCCCAAATGCTAAACTTGCTAAATTTATTATTTCTCAATATGGTGGTCCTGATGGTGAGCTTGCCGCTTCCCTTCGTTATTTATCTCAAAAATTTGGTATGCCTGACCAAATTGCAAAGGCTACTTTAAATGATATAGGTACTGAAGAATTAGCACATTTAGAAATGGTTGGTACTATTGTCCATCAATTAACTGAAGGCTTAAGTATTGAAGAAATTAAAGCTGCTGGTTTAGGCGCTTACTATACTGATCATGGTGTAGATATATATCCTCAATCTGCTGCTGGTGTGCCTTTCTCTGCAAATTGTCTTGCTTGTAAAGGTGACCCAATTGCTAATTTACAAGAAGACTTGGCTGCTGAACAAAAAGCCAGGGCAACTTATGAAAAATTGATTGATTTATGTGCAGATGATCCTGATGTTGTTGATCCTCTTCGTTTCTTGCGAGAAAGAGAAGTTGTTCACTTCCAAAGATTTGGTGAAGCATTGAGAAATGTTCAAGATAAACTTGCTCAAAGAAGATTTTTTACAAGTGGAATGAATAATACAAATTGTATGAATAACAACACATCTGATTCTGATTGTGGAATGTAAAAAAATATAATAACAAGCTTTACTTGAAATGTAAATCACTCCAAGTGAGGCTTGTTTTATCTTGTACATTATGTTAAGTTGTGGTATAATTGTTTTGATATAGTTTTTTCTATATTATGGAATTCCTTTAAAATATTTTGTAAAGGAGGACTAGCTTGTTCTAGTATTTTTTATTTCACACTTACATACTAAGGAGGAACATTTGAATATGGGTTTTCCATTTTATGATGGTACAACATTATTGAGTTTATCATATTGCTCAAGGAAATTGACTGATCTTTACCATCAGAGTATACTGGCACATAACCTAACATCTTCATGCAACGACTATAAAGTTCAAGCAATTACTGAAAATATTTCTTTTTATCGCAAGGTAAAAGAAGAACTTACAAATATGCATAAAAATTTAGATGGAAAAGATCTTATGGATTTAATTTTGCCTCTAATGATTCAAAAGATCGATGAGGCACACTCATCTCAAATTTTTATCATATTTTCATATGTGAGTTCACACACTTTAAAATTTACAATAAAAAAGGCTTGCTCTTCTCATTTGGCATTTAAATATTTTTTTGAAGATATCTTTTCAACTGAAGTTACATTTAAGGATGAGCTATACAGTGAATCCTGGTATCCTAGTTATAATGGTTTGCCCAAATATACACGTTCATTCATTCCAACTTATTTCTGCAAAAAAGTGAAACTTTTAATAGAAAACACTATTCACAGTAGTTTTCCAAATATATTGCTTTTTGTGGAAGGAGAAAACTAACAAGCTTTTTAAAAAGTGGCATTTTGTAAATGCCACTTTATTTTTAATCTTTATTTGTTTTGTTAAATGCTGGTATTTCGCCTATTGCAGTGTTTTTAGCTGTTCTTATTAAAGTTTGGAAAAATTCCATAATCATTTTTTTACTTTCGTCATCTAGGCTTTGATATTTTTTTAACATTATTCTCATATCTGTAAATAGTTTTTCCTTTATTTCTTTAAAACTATTTGCATCTGTGGTATTTATTATTTCAAATATCGCGTCAACTACAATTTCTCTTTGTTTTGGTTCTATTTCTTTTAACCATTCTTTTATTGTTTTGTCAACAAATTGGCTTCCATTTGTAACTTCGGCTAAACTTACAAGTTTTTTTCCTTCAAGTTGCCAGCTGTATAAATCATGTTGCATAAGACCTTTTTGAACACTTTGAACTATAGTATATTTTTCTTCATGGTTTAGCAATCTTCCTATAACTGATGATTGAGGAATATATGTATGTACTTTTGTTATTGCTTCTTTATATTCCTTTGTATCTGTTATTTCTTCTATAAATCCAGGTCCATCATTATTATATACATTTATAATTCTATTTTTTACAGTTTTGTTTGCAAATGTTGCAGCATATACTGCTAAATTACCACCTTTTGAATGTCCACCTATTCTTATTTTTTGTTTATATTTTTTTGCAATTTCATTTACATATTGTGCTGAATCTTTTTGTGAAGCAATATGTGCTTTAAAGCTCATATTAAAATCTTCCTTCCAGCCAACTAATGTATCATCTGTTCCTCTATATGTAACAAATACCGTGTTGTCTGGCATTACAACTGTAACTGCAAAAAATTGTCTTTCTTCTTCTTTATTAAATTTATTTACCATATCAGTTACAAGCATTTTTCCAAACCTTGCTGATTTTCCTAGTAATGGTATAAGATATTTATCATCTTCCCAAAGTATTCTTAAAGTTGCTTGGTCTGCTTGTTCAAATCTTTTTGCAAATTCTTCTATTGTTATTTCTTCATTTTCTTTTGTTAGTTGTTCAAATGGAAAGTAAGATAATCTTGATAATATTAGTCCATCTATTTCGTTGAACTCATCATTTTTTAATTCTAAATCTCCTCTCCATTTAACATAATCACAAACATTCGCCATATACTACTCCATTCTTTTTACTCATTATTTTTCAACACTAATCAGCTTTTTCAACCGCCTCACAAATCCTACTCATCGTCTCAACACATTCAACTGGATATTCTCCTGTTGCTGTTTCGCCAGAAAGCATTACATAATTTGCCATATCATATACTGCATTTGCTACATCATTTACTTCTGCTCTTGTTGGTCTAGGGCTATGTGTCATTGACTCTAGCATTTGAGTTGCTATTATAACTGGTTTTCCTGCTCTGTTACATTTTCTAATAAACTCTTTTTGTCTAATTGGAACTTCTTCCATTGGAATTTCAACTCCCAAATCTCCTCTTGCAACCATAATTCCATCAGATACTTCTAATATTTCATCAAAGTTATCTATTCCTTGTCTATTCTCTATTTTAGCTATTATTTTAATTCCTTCTCCACCATTTTCTTGTAATACTTTTTTGATATTTAATATATCTTGTGCACTACGTACAAAAGATGCTGCAATACAATCGAATCCTGCTTTTATACCAAATTTTATATCTTCAATATCTTTTTCTGTTGGACTTGGAAGGTTTATTTCCATTCCAGGAATATTAATACTTTTTGTATTAGTTAATTTTCCTCCATCTATTACTTGGCATATAATATCTGTTCCCTTTATTTCAATAACTTTAATTTTTATTAGTCCATCATTTATTAAAATAATTGTACCTACATTTACTTCATTGTATAAATTTTTATATGTTATTGAAACTTGTTCTTTATTTCCAAGTATATCTTCTGTTTTTAATGTAAATATATCATTTGGATTTAGCCATATTTCTCCATTTTCAAATTTTCCAATTCTGATTTCTGGTCCTTTTGTATCTAACATTAAAGAAACTTTTTTTCCAACCTTTTCCCTTACCTTTTTAAAGTTTTCTATTCTTTCTTCTTGATCTTGATAGTTTCCATGTGAAAAGTTAATTCTTCCTACATTCATTCCAGCTAGAATAAGTCTTTCTAATACTTCTGGTTTATCTACTGCTGGTCCTAATGTACATATGATTTTTGTTTTCCTCATTTTAAACTCCTTCCTATATATAAAGAGCGCTTATATTACGCCCTTTCTTTTTCTATTTTGTAATCCATTTTATTAAATCTAAGTTAGCTGAGTCTAATATCATTTCATGTTTAGGCATTACTCTAAATGTGTAACCATAGTTTCCGCCATTTACAAGGTTTACTTTAGCTTTATAAGTATATATTCTGTTTTCTTCATCTGCCTCTTCTAGTTCCATTGGAATAATACTAATGTCATCAACTGTTCCATTTTCACTTATTTTTCCGTAATATACTTGTGCTTGAATGTTATCTTTATTAATATTTGATAATTTTACTTTACATCTTACTTCTATATTATTTCCTGCATCTAATGTAATATTGTCTAAGTTGTTTTCTTGAGTTATTTCAATATCATTCCAACTATTTCTTAGGCTTTCTTTCCAACTGTTAAGCTCTCCTACTTTTCCTAAGTCTGAATAATAGTTGTCATATAAGTTGCATAATGGTATATACAAATTGTCCACATAGTCTGTTAGCATTCTTGCTGTACTATATCTTCCTCCATTTGACATTATAGATTCTTTCATAGTTTGCATCCATTTTTCTGATATACCGTTTTTTCCTTTTTCGTAATACATAGGTATTATTTTGTTTTCCAATGTATCATAAATGCTTTGACTATCTGCTCTGTCTTGTGATTCATAATCAGAATATTCTATTGAATCACCAATCTTCCAACCATTTTTAGTATTATAGCCTTCTGCCCACCAGCCATCTAAAATACTGAAATTAATTACTCCATTAACAGCTGCTTTTTGTCCACTTGTACCTGATGCTTCCATTGGTCTTCTAGGCGTATTTAACCATACATCTACACCACTAACTAAGTATTTTGACATTGCTATATTATAGTTTTCAAGTAAAAATACTTTGCCTTTGAATTGTGGTTTCATTGAAATTTCATGTATATATCTTATTAAATCTTGTCCTTCTTTATCTGCCGGATGAGCTTTTCCTGCAAATATAATTTGTACTTTTTGATTTTGATTATTTAATATTTGTGTTATTCTTTCTAGATCTTTAAATATTAAAGTAGCTCTTTTATATGTTGCAAATCTTCTTGCAAAGCCGATTGTTAAGGCATTTGGATCTAAGCAATCAACTATTTTCATTATTTCATCATAGTTATACCCACATCTTCTTAATCTATTTACTGTATTTTCTTTAACAATAGCTAGCATTTTGGTTTTGCGTTCTTGATGTGCTTTCCAAAGTTCTTCATTTGGAATATCTGATATTTTTTTCCATACTTCATTATCATAAATTTTATCTTGCCAATATGGAATTAAATATTTGTTATACAATTCTTTTAAGTGTGGTGATAGCCATGAACATGTATGAATTCCATTTGTTACATATGTAATTGGAGATTCATTTGCAGCAATATTGGGCCATACTTCTCCAAATAGTTCTCTTGAAACTGCTCCATGTAACTTACTTACACCATTCTTTTTACCTGCAACTTTAAGTGCTAATATTCCCATGTTAAACCCTGTTGTATCAATTTTTGCATCTGGTTTCATTCCCATTTGGAAAAATTCTTGTTTTGTTATTCCAAGTTTATCCCAATAGTCTTTGAAATATTTTTCAACTAAGCTTAATGCAAAAATGTCATTTCCTGCTGGCACTGGTGTATGCGTTGTAAACTCTGTTTTAGATGATACTATATCTCTTGCAATTTGGAATGATACTTGTTTTTCTTTCATTAAATTATATATTAATTCAAGTATTAAGAATGATGAATGTCCTTCATTCATATGGTATATAGTTGGATTATAGCCTAATGCTTTTAGCATTGCTACACCACCTTGACCAAGTATAATTTCTTGTTGTATTCTCATTTCACGGTCTCCACCATATAAAGTTTTGGTAATTTCTCTATATTCTGGTATATTTGCTTCAATGTCAGAATCAAGCAAATATAGCTCAACTCTACCAACATTTACTTTCCATGCTTTTAAGTATAACTTTTTCTTTGGAAAATGTAATGCAACCAATACATCTTTTCCTTCTGAATCTTTTACACTTTCCATTGGTAAATTTTCTATGTCAATATCATTATATTCAGTTTCTTGTATTCCGTTTCCATTTATTTTTTGATTAAAATATCCATTCTTATATAGTAATCCAATAGCAACTAATGGAACTCCTAAATCGCTTGCTGATTTAAGGTGATCACCTGATAATATTCCAAGTCCACCTGAATAAATTGCTAAAGTTTGGTCTAATCCATATTCTGCTGAAAAATATGCAATTAAATCATTTTTGTTTTCAGGATATTTTTTTTCAAACCAATTATTTTTGCTTTTCATGTAATCTTCAAAGTTTTCTACAACTTTGTCATACTTTTTTAAGAAATCAGGATTTTGTGCAGCTTTTTCTAGCTTTTCTTGTGTTACTAATTTCAAAAATTTTATTGGGTTTTTATTTACACTTTCCCATAAATCAATATCCATTTCTTTAAAAAGTTTAAGAAACTCTGTGTTCCAAGACCACCAAAGGTTGTAACCAATCTCTGATAATTTTTCAATTCTTTTTGGCAACTGTGGATTAACAGTAATTCTATTAAATATATACATGTTTTCCTCCTTGGTATTTTTAACTTCTTTTGTTTTCTATATTATCTATTAAGTTTTTATTTTTGTCAATGAATTTTACTTAATGTAATTCTAAAAATTCTATGTCCTTTTTAGGGTATTCTTCTGGCTTTAATCCAACTTTATCTCTCATTTTATCAATTAGTAGCACTAATGCTATTGTTACGATACAACCAAGTACAAAAACCGTACCAGATGTAGTAGTTTTTTGCAATAGCCATGACGCAATTAAAGATAATATTGCTCTTGATATACTTTCTGCTAAATTATACGCAGATGTAATTTTATTTCTTAATGATGAGGTTGTAAAATTATTTAAATATCTTTTTATTAATGTATAGAAAGCACCTTTTGCTAAGAATTGTACTAAGAAAAGTGGAATAAGCATTGTTAATGTTATTTGCATATTAAAATTTCCGGATACACAAAATCCTATTAACATGCATGAAACAGCTGTCGGTATAGATATAACAGCTAGTGTTTTATTGGTAAATTTATTATGAATTTTATTTTGATTTTTAGCTGTAATTCCAGATGTTATTCCTAGTATTGCAAATATAATTCCGAAGTATTGCTCTGGTACCCCTATTTGCTCTAATGTTCCACTTCTTAAACTTATTAGTACACTTAGTAATGCTGAAAATGTTGCTCCAAAAATAAATAAATATTTTAATCTATCTGATTGTAACATATATTTAAGTGAATTCTTTAGGTCAGTTATATATTGTTTTGTATTTGTTATTTCAACTTGATCTGCCTTTTTTATGTCATTAAACATAAAAGATAAAACTACTGAAAGTAAACAACAAATAAGGCTTAAAATTAATGGTATATAACCATTTATTACATATAAAAAACCTGATGCGACAGATGAAACCGCATCTGCATAGTAATACCACGACATACCTTTTCCATCTATCTTAGAAAATGCATTTCCTCTTTTTCCGTCTTTTGGTAAACTATCATATAAAAGATTAGTTTCTACTATTCCCTTTATATTAAATGTTATAGCTGATAATAATTGCCCTAATATTACAAAATTTAAATCTTTTGCAACAATATAGCTTAAAACCGAAAGTGCATTTATACTATTAGCTAAAATCAAACTATTTCTCTTTCCAATTTTATTTATTAATGCAGTAAGTGGAACTAATAATATTATTTTGAATATTGGATAGCATGCCTCTGCAAATAGTACATCTGACGCACTTATTCCTTTTACTTGAATTAAAAATATAAAGTTTATTGAATAGAAAAACAATAAGTCCCAAGATAACATTTTATATATGGGATATATTCGCATATTTTGTTCTTCTTTTGTTATATTCATTTTATCACCATTAAAATTATATCGATAATTATATTAAAATGTCAATAGAAAGTATTCATATAACTTTAAGAAAATTTTAATAGATTTTTCACGGTATTAGGTTTATAATATACTTGTAAATTAAATAAGGAGTTTAATATTTATGGTTAAAATTATTAAAAGGACTTTGCTTTTTATTTTAGTTGCAATTATTATAGCAAGTGGATTTGTTATATATAAAGGTCATGAGGTTTATGCAGATGCATTAAAAACAACTAGCTTAGCAGACAAAATTGAAAAAATAAAAAGTGATGATAGTTATGTTGAATTAAACACATTACCTGTATATTACAAAAATGCCATAGTTTCTGTTGAAGATCACCGTTATTATGATCATGGTCCTATTGATTTAATTGCAATTATGAGGGCAATTGTTTCAAATATACGTAATAAAGATTTATTAGAAGGTGGTAGTACAATAACACAACAAGTTGCTAAAAACTTATATTTTATTGGTACAGATACTAATTCACTTTATAGAAAAATTGCTGAAATATTTATGGCATATGATTTGGAAGATACTTATTCTAAAGATGATATTTTAGAGTTTTACATTAATACAATTTATTTTGGTGATGGTTATTATGGAGTAGATGAAGCTTGTAATGGTTACTTTAAAAAATCTGCTAAAGACATGACATTATATGAAGCAACTATGCTAGCTGGAATTCCAAATGCTCCTAGTGTTTATGCTCCTACAGTTAATAAGGATTTAGCATTAAATAGACAAAGAAAAGTTATTTCTACAATGGTAGAAAATGAATACTTAACTCAAGAACAAGCTGATGAACTAATTAAAATGCAAGAAAAAGAAACCCCATAAGGAGTTTCTTTTTTTTTGCCTTCTATTTATTCTTCTGTTCTTTGAGCACCTTTTTCTTCACACCATTTTCCAAATTCTTCCCAATCTAAGAACTCAGAACCAGGAACCTTATATGGATCATTATTGTTTAAATATTGATCAATGGTGTATTCCTTAAATATTTCCGCATTAAAAGCATTAAGGTATTTCTCTCTGTTATATGTTTTTCTTGCATTGGTGTCATAAATTTTATTTTTTCTGCATAATGCTGCATGTCCACATTTTTCTTCCATACATGGTTTAATGCTCATCCAAATAATTTTAATTTCTGGATCTTTTAAAGCATTTGCTATCAAATATGTCGTGTTATAACATAAATGATTGCAACCTTCTGAACGAATAAATGAATATAATTCTTTATCATTTTTTCTTATCGTCATCCAGTTTTTGAATGTTATTACTCCAAAATTGATAAGCTGGATATTTCTGATTTTCCGCTTTATACTTGCTCTAATATCTTCCACGTCTTTTTTTTGAGCAATTACCATAATCACAATATAAAAGACGTCTATTGCTATAGCTGTTATAATACTAAAGCAAACAATAAGAGTTATTCCCCAGCCTTTAAATGCATTGTTTAATACCATGCTAATTATGCAAAGTACCAATGCTATCAAAGTTGGAATGGTTGAGGTTGTAAGCCGATATGTTAACCATGTGGCAAAATACTTGTGCTTGAATAAATATAAGTCCTCTTTTTTCTCTTCTTTTGAGAGTTCTTGAAATTCTTTAATTTCTCTCAAAGCAATTCTTTCGTAAAAAAACATTTTATTTCCTCCATTTTCTAAGATGTTATAATTTATTTGCTTGGGAAGGAAATGTTTTTCACCACTTGGTAAAAAACATTTGTATTTCTAATGGGATATTGCCCATAGTATATATATTATAGCACATTTTAGTAACTTTTACCAGTAAAATTTGTATTTGATAATTATTAATATACATCAAAAAAGAATAGCTTTAGCTATTCTTTTGGAATGACATAACTAATCTCTTATATTTATATATGCTCAAAATATGTTAATTATATTATATGTTAATAAAAAATTATTTTTATCTAAATATATAAGTATTTAAGCTTTTAATAGTATCAAATTTCAAGCAGTAAGCATTTGTTCGTTCTTCAGTTACAAACTTAAAAATGTAGTTAATATTTTTAGATGCTGATGCTCAAAGTTTGAGCATCAGCAGTAGATGAGAATATTATTGGTTTAATTTTATAAGTTGCCTAGATAAAAAGATTCTTAAATTCGTTCAGTTTGGTTTATTCCTCCTGCAATGTATGTTATCCCAGAAGAAAAAAATTCTACAACATAGCTATTTCCACTGCACGAATTAATAACCTTTTTGTTAATCTTTTCTCCAACTTTTAGATTATATGAAGCTCTCAATACTTGAACACTTCCAACATTTTCATATACAGAAATTGTACAATCTTCACCAGCCACAGGAGAAAGGATCAGCCAAAGTCCCCATCCCTTGTTAGGAGTTACAGTCACAGTTTTATATGAGTTAATTCTTGTATTTTCAAACTGTGCTAGAATCCGTTGGTCAGTGCTCGTAACACTTTCTTCTTGTTCTAATGTTTCTGGAACTTCTACTGCATGAACAGATACCGCCATTACAGAAAGCACCAAGATAATTGTGAAAACCATAGATGTAATTTTTTTCATTTGAATTTTTCTCCTTAATAGCTTCTAAATATCCTCATCTACTATTAACACTATCAAGAATTGATAGTATTAATTAGTTTATAAATATTTATTATATATATTTTGCATTTTTACATTTGTCAATACTTTCAATTTGCATAAACTATAAAAAAATAAATTATTCCTCTACATACCCCGTTACATCTGGTTTAGTAACATCGTTTTCTTGTACATCACCAATTTCTTTATAGTAATCTTGAATTACTGATTTTCCTTCATGTTGACTTATCATCCTTAATAGCTTTCCTGTATTAGCTTCAATAATATACTCCCATGAAGATTGTTGTACCAAATAACAACTTTTGTCTCTAAATTTAATTTTCTCTATTTTAGAATATATAGCAGAATTAAATGAATATAAAATTGTCTTATCGGTATTTTGTAATGCCATTTTTCCGATTGAATTAACATTTTTTTTAGTTTTGTTTTTTCCATCATTACTTAGCACAAAACTTTCATTTTCATCTTCATATTCAATCAAATTACTTAATGATCTATTTTCGTTTTTAGAATAAGAGCTAGTATATCTTATTTTTTTATTTTCCTTTATATATTCTTCTCCATATATTATTGTATCTTCTGTAACACTAATTTCTGTTAAATGATAATTATAAGTTTTATTATTTATTTCATTTATCTCAGCTTTCTTTACTAAATCATTAAGTATAATGTATTTTCGAGTAATATTTACAGCAAATGCAATTACTATAATTAATAATACTACACCTAAAATTTTAAATGTTTTTTTCTCATTTTTCATATATCTTTTTCTCCTTACTTATACGACGTTTTTTTATTTATTTTATTACAAATTTTGTAATAGTATCATAAACGTCCATTTTTTATAAATTAATTTTTATATCTATTATTGTTTATAGAAAAAATTAACTTCGTTAATAGTTGGTATTACTTTAGGTAAAAACTCTTTAATAATTGGTCCTAAAATATCAACAAATTCTTTTCTTTCGAAAATAATTTTTAAGCCCATTGGTAAACCATTGTCTGAAATATGGTACATTATCGCAACAATATTTATAACCAAAGTTGCTCTAAAAAGTCCTACATTGTCAACTGATAAACTTTCAAATAATCCATTTTCAGTTTCTAATTTTCTATCATATATACTTTGAAGTCCAAAATAAGTTATAATAAGGTTGTTTAAATCTAATTCTCTGTGTGAATCTGGAATAGATATATATGATTTAAGGCTATGCTTTAAGATTGTTGCATTATTTTGAGCTCCAACTATTTCTTGTATTGCCTCTTTTTCTGTCGCATCAAAAAATTCTTTAAATTGAGGATTAGAGTTTTTGCAAGAATACCAATCTTCCATAATATTTATTGCACTATTATTTTTTATATAATTACTTAACTCCTCAATTAATTGCTCATTAACAGGTGTAGTTACATTGTCATTCAAATCTCTTTATTTTATACTTAATTCAAAATTATATCCTCTATCCATAATAGGTCTGCTTAAACATAATTTGCTATTTTTTGTTAATGTAAATATATTTTCAGATCGATTCAAATTGATTTTTCCATCTTTAACTTCACACATAGGGTTAGTTTTAATTATAATAAAGTTTTCTCCAATATTGACAATCTTAAAAGTAAAAAGAATTGTTTCTTCATGAATTTCTTTTCCATTTTTTAAATATGAAATGCCCATTTTGGATACTACATTTTCTATATTTGTTTTAATATCATAAGTTTTTATTTTTCCTGTCTTTTTGTCTAAAACTTCTATTATATCGTATTGTGTAATTTTTTCTGCCTTATTTTCTGTAGTTGAAATATCACTATTTTCTAATGTTCTAACGCTTGAAATGTTCATTTTTTCAATATTAGTTATTAATATTCTACTTACCTCTTTTAATATTGATTTTGTAATATTTTCAATACGACTAACAATATTAATTAAATCATTATCTCTAAAGTTATTACAAAATTCTTTAATATTTTTATTCACCATTTCTTGGTCTGTTAATAATGAATCTATATCATTTATTGTTAACTCTTTTTTGTTATAAAAATTATTTAAAACTATTGCCTTAAAAACATCACATGTTACTATTTTCCAAAATGGATCAGTTTCTAATGATTTATCCTCATCTAAAATTTCTTTAAGCATTCGATCTAAATATTTTAATGTTTCTTTTAAATCGTCATTTTCATAATTTAGATATGCCATTTTTAAGTCTCTTTCTAAATCTTCTAATTTCATTTTATACACCCTACCTTTCTTGCTTTTCATTCTATACTATAACTGATCTTTTTGCAACAGTAGGTAAAAGATAGTCAATAAAAAATCACTTTAAAAGAATTAAAATAAAAAAGAATTAGTATATTTTCCTAATTAATAAACTAATTCTTTGCAGAATATTTGTTCGTAATGTTATGCTTTTAAAAACAAGTTGAAAAACTTGTTTTTGGTGGGCAGAGATGGATTCGAACCATCGTACTCGTACGAGAACAGATTTCTTACTACTATAGTTTTCACTACCATTTAAATGTTTGTAGTCTGGACTTTCTCTTTATCTTGATAAGATACCAGGTATAAAGTCTCTACACTCGAAATTTCTTTCTAGCTCGGGATTATCATCAGCTTTATCTGTTAAGACTTCCCCGAATTAGCCCGGTTTTCATCATACAATTACTTGTATGAGCTGCAATTTCTGATTTTTTGATTTAAATCAAAGCCTACAGTCTGCCGCCTTTAGCCACTCGGCCATCTGCCCATATATTATTAAATTGTTGTACTTTAATTATTTAAAGTATGGTCCGCCATCTAGGATTCGAACCTAGGACCCACCGGTTATGAGCCGGTTGCTCTGACCAACTGAGCTAATGGCGGATTTGTAATGCAAGTCTAAGTATAAATCATTTTTTTAAAATTGTCAAGTGATTTATTAATTTATTTATAATTTTTTTCATATATAAAGTGGTCAGATTACTCCAACCACTTTAATATAACATTAATTGTGATTTTCTTCTCCTCTACCTTCTGGAAGTGCAGGAATTTGAACAACAATTCTAACCTTCATTGCATATTTAATTGCCTTAACAAATTTGCTGTTTTTAAATCTTTGCCATAATGTAGGTTTTACTTCTACTCTTGTTTGTTCAAAATATGTTTTCTCTTCTGGAGTTGTTTGTTCTATTTCATTTAATACTGCTTCAACTTCGTTTGGATCATCTTGTGGTGCTGGTATTAATTTTAATGCATCTGCTATTTCAATTCCAATGTAACTTAAAGCTTTTGATCTATCTTCTATTCTTTCCATATCTATTTCAATATGAAGATTTGACTCTAAATTAACAATTCTTGCATTTATTAGTTTTACAGCATCTTGATAATTTTGTGACTTTGTTGATTTGGATCTTCCAATTATGCTTAATGTATCAATTATATCTTCTGGGAAATCTCTAGAAACTGATTTTACTGTTTCTTTCCAATTGCCTTCTTTGTTTTGAACTACTTCTAAAGTTTCTTTTAATTTATTAGCTAAAGCTATATTTTTTTCTCTTTGACGAATAAGTTCTTCTATTTTTTTTGTATTTTCTTCGAATTGATTTGTAGCATATTCAACTAATTCGTAAGCAGTTTTATATACAGCCTTAGGAAAATTTTTCTTTTTTGGATATTCAATTAAATATGTTTTTATAGATTCAATTAAATCCTTAAAAAATGCATCTTCTTCTAATTGGACAATTTGTTTCTTGCTATTAGGATTGATTAGTTTTTGAACTTTGTCCATATTTGATAATATTTTTTCTTCCGTGATAACCATTCTCACGTTTACTATGCCAGATCTAGACATCGTAAACTTCCCTCCTTTATCCTATGTTAATTTTCCTATGTGTTAAAATTTTATACTGAATTATAAAAACTACAATAGGATTTATTCTATTCTTTTTATATTTCTGTTAAGATTTTATTACAACATTTTTGCAAAGTCAAGGTTATTTTGTGATAAATTGTATTTTTTTGTAAAAATATTTGTTTAATTGTTTTTCTTTATTTCTGCATAACGTTTTATTTTCATTGTAGTAGTTTTTTCAAATTCATCATGTTTAATTTCTAGGTTTTTAATTGCCTTGTATGATGTTAATTTTTTATTAACTTCTTTAATTTTAGGCCAAATTATTTCTCTTATTTGTTCATCAGTTAAATCTTTTCCATGTTCTTTTTCTAATTTTTCCAAATTAGGTATTACTTTTACAGAAATAATAAGTTCTTTATTGTTTTTATTTTCGCTATCTTCTTTTCCATATACCATGCATTCTTTTATTTCTGGAACTTGTGATAATAGTAGTTCTATTTCTTCCGGATAAATATTTTTTCCATTTTGAGTTACAATTACGTTTTTGCTTCTTCCAGTTATGTATAAGAATCCATCTTTATCTAAATAGCCTATGTCTCCTGAATGAAACCATCTTTCTCCATTGATTTCTTCTATTACTTCTTTTGTTGCTTCTTCATCTTCATAATATCCAATCATTAATGTAGGACTTTTTATTAATACTTCTCCCTCACCATTTTCATTCGGATCTTCAATACGTATTTCTCCTTTAGGAATTGCTTTTCCCGCAGACCCTACTTTTGTTTGATATTCTGGTGTTAGTGCGGCTATTGGTGCTGTTTCAGTTAGTCCATAACCTTGTAAAAATGTTATTCCTATATTTTCTACCCATTTACCAACTTTTGCATCTATTGGTGCCGCTGCTGATACTATAATTCTTAGGTTTCCGCCTAAATTCTCGTGAATGTCAGAAAATACCTTTCTTTTAATATCTACTCCTACTGCTCTTAATGCATTTGTTACATGTATCATTGACCCTACTAAACCATCTTTATTTGCTTTTTTTATGCTTGCATTTATTTTTTTATACAAATTTTCTATTAAAAGTGGAACTGATATCATTACTGTAGGTTTTGTTTCTAACAAGTTTGGTACAATATGTTTTAAACCTTGGCATACAGCTATTGAGCATCCCCACGCCATTGGAAGTAAAAAACCTATTGTTGATTCATAAGTATGGTGTAAAGGTAAAACTGAAAAGAATCTGTCTTCTGGATATACTTTTGCATATGCAGTTGCTGCATTTATATTTTCAGCTAAATTTCTACTTGTTAGCATTACTCCTTTTGAATTTGATGTAGTTCCTGAAGTAAATAATAATATTTTAAATTCATCTGGATCAGTATTTACTTTTGCAAAATAATCGTCACCTGTATTGACTATTTTTTTGCCCTCATTTATTAAATACTTCATACCAATTGATTTACCGTTTTTTTCTTCTTCTGAGTACATTTTTATAAAATATTTAACCTTTGGACATTTTTCCATTATTCTTTTTACGGAATCTGCTTTTTTTTCTGAATATATAATAACATCTGCTCTTGATCTTTGCACAACATTTTCAAGTTCATTGTCTGGTAGTTCTTTATCTGTTGGTATTGCAATTGAATCTATGCAAAGTGAAGTAACATATGATACATACCAAGCATATGTTGTTTCACTTAATATTAAAATTCTTGGTTTATTATTTAGTTTTAGTATTTTATTTAATGCTGTTCCAAATCCAACTACGTCTTCTCCAAATTGTTTGTATGTAATTTCTTCAAATTTTCCTTTTGGATCAAATTTTTCTAGTATAAACTCTTTATTTGCATATTTATTTATTGAATATTCAAATACTTGCTTTATATCAGAATAGTTTGTAGCTATATACTCTTTTTTATCTTTTTTCTTTTCTTTTGCTTTTTCTATTTCTTCACTATTCATATCAATTTCTTCAATTTCAGATATGTCTTTCATCTTGAATTTTGGAAATTTGAAATTTGGAACTTTAAAATCTCTTAATCCTCTCATTTTTATTCACTCCTGTTTTTCTTAATAAAACAATTAATATTATACATTTTTATTTTAAATTTTGCAAGTTTTTGGGGATAGAGAATTAAAATCTCTATCCCCTCATAATTTATCTTGGATTATTTATTAAATCTGGGCAACTACTATATGTTGAACCATTCATCTTCCATACTGAACTACTTAGTCCACTTGGTAAACTTGTTAATCCTGTTGATGTTGTATCATAAGTATACAAATTTGAATATGATGGTCTTGTTGTAGCAATATATCCTACATCATCTGATGTATCATCTATTCCAACGATATTGTTTGTATTAGCTATATAAATGTTATTTAAGCTACCACCTTTACACCATCCAACCATGCCTCCAACTGCCGCTGCTCCTTTTACTACATTTGTTAATATAGCATAGCTATCTTTTATACTTCCAGTACTTCCACCAGCTATACCACCCATGTTTTGGTATATAGATGTACTACTATTGTAATATGAATTTATTTCTGAATTAGCAACTGTACTATTTACTCCTCCTATAAAATAAGACTCTGATATACTTCCAAAGTTTTTGCCTGTTATTCCTCCAGTCCATTTATAGCCTTTATTTGCACTCTGAGCACTACATTTGCTTATTGTTCCAGAATTACTGCCTGCTATTCCTCCTGCTGCTCCAGCTGTTGAAGCATTTGTGCTTGTAGAAGTTACACTTCCGCTTACATGACAATTTTCAATTGTAGCTCCATCCATATTATTTCCACATATAATTCCAACTACTGATGAAGCCTTGACTGTAGCAGATGTTATATTTAAATTTTTTATAGTTCCACTGTTGACTTCTACAAATCCAATATTTCGACTTGATGAGAAATCACTTGTTAAATTTGAAATAGTATATCCTCTTCCATTAAAGCTACCTGAGAAATATATTTTGTCATTAACTTTTCCTAGTGGAGTCCAATTAGCTGAACCAAGATCTATATCATTATCTAAAGCATATTTGTCATCTAACTTCTTTTGTATATTTTTTAATCCTGTTGAATTTTTTATTAGAACTTCACCATCATCAGTCTCTTTACATACATTTAAAGTATATTCACTTTTATCTGCTTTTTCATTTTCAATGACTACTGTTGGATTTTCAATTGATGAATCATGTTTTGAATATAAAACATATCCCTCTGGCATTTTTACTGTTGATTCATTTAAAGGTGTCGTTTCTAAAAGTTTCAAACCTACTGTATCAACGTTTTCTTCATTTATATAATCATACAAAGCAACTTTTACAGATATTAATTTCTTATTATATGGTATAGTATAAGTTTTACCTTTATAATTTACCTTTATTTCAGTTCCACTATCTGATATGTCTCCATCTTCTACACCAAGTTTATGAAGTTCATCTATTAATTGACTTTTATTTATTCTTCCTTCTTCATTTATAGAAGCTGCAAATTTAATAGTTTCAATTTCTTCATCTGATTGAGATGTTTCATACTCTTTTACAGCTTTTTCTGTAGTATTAAAATTACCTGTTGCAATTTGTATAGCAACCACACTTAGTAATAGCAAAACAACTATTGTTATAATAAGTGCAACTAATGTAATACCTTTTGTTTCTACGAATTTTTTCTTTAGCATTTTTATCATTCCTTTCTATTTTTTTATACCACACATTTCAATTTTTGTCCATATAAAAAGAACATATTTTTAATATATGTTCTTTTTATAATTTTTATTTTCTTCTTTTACCATCTAGTGCATCTAAATTATCTAATGCCTTTCCTGTTCCTAATGCTACACATGATACAGCATCTTGAGCTATCATTACATTTATTCCTGTTTTTTCTTGTAGTAGTTTATCTAGTCCGTCTATTAAGCAACCTCCACCTGTCATATAAATACCTCTGTCACTAATATCTGCTGCAAGTTCTGGCGGTGTTTTTTCTAACACTCCATGTACTGCATCAACAACCATCATTGCTGGTTCTATAAGTGCTTCTAGCATTTCACTTGAACGAACTGTTACTGTTTTTGGAAGTCCAGTTGCTAAGTCTCTTCCTCTTATATCCATTTCCATATCTTGGATTTTTGGGTATACACATCCTATATTAATTTTTAAATCTTCAGCTGTTCTTTCTCCTATAACTACATTGTGTTTTCTTTTTATATATTTAACTATTGCCTCATCAAACTTGTCTCCTGCCACTTTAATAGAACTGCTTACTACAGAGCCACCTAAAGATATAACTGCAATATCAGTTGTTCCTCCACCAATGTCAACTACCATATTTCCACATGGTTTAGATATATCTAGCCCTGCTCCAATTGCTGCAGCTATTGGTTCTTCAATTAAATATACTTTTCTTGCACCTGCTTGTGAAGCAGCATCTATAACTGCCTTTTTTTCAACTTCAGTAACTTGTGAAGGTATACAAATCATAATTCGTGGTGCAAATATAAATTTGCCACAAACTCTATTAATAAAATATTTAAGCATTTTTTCTGTTACGGTGTAATTAGATATTACTCCATCTCTTAATGGTCTTGTTGCAACTATGTTTCCAGGTGTCCTTCCAAGCATTCTTCTTGCTTCTTTTCCAACTGCTAAGACCTCTCCTGTATTATTATCTACTGCAACTACTGATGGTTCTCTTAGTACTATCCCTTTACCTTTAGCATAGGCAATAACTGTTGCTGTTCCTAAATCTATTCCTATATCTTGTCCATACTTAAACATTTAAAATCTTTCCTTTCGATAAAGTACATTTCTGTTTTGTTACAATTCTGTTACAATTATATTACAAAGTATTCAAAATAGCAATCAATTTTTAATATATTTTTTAATATTATATTGCACAAAAATAGAGTATGTTTTTCATACTCTATTTTACCATTTTTTTCTTTATTTATGCAAATAGACGTCCTAAAAGTAATAATTGAATTATTCCTGCTGGTGCAAATGTTGGAATAAGCTCTAATTCTTCAGGAGTAGCTTTTAACAAATCGTCTTCTCCTGCCATTGAGATTTTTACTGAAGATACATTATCATATTTAAATCCTAATTCAAAGTTTTTTTCAACTCCAACATCTAAGCTGTCTATTTTTAAGTATTTAGTTCCTATATTAACATCTCTAGGTGTATAAAAATCAAATCTTATGTATTTATCTATTAATTTTTCATCTGTGGTATTTTTAATAGTTCCTTTAACATTTCCGTTTACATTTGATGCTTCTGCAACATTAACTGTAACTTGAGGAGCTTCTATATTTACTTCATACTTTTCCATTGGTTTATATAATGATTTTGTATATAAGTATATCATTACATCTGAAAAAGCAAATACTATTAAGAATAATAGTACATAACATAAAAGCACTTTCATTCTAGGTCTACTATTATATATCCATATTGATAAATAGTCGCTCATTTTATACCCCTTTCTTTATAGCTTTCTAAATACTCCTGCTACTTTTCCTAATATTTCACATGTTGGTACAATTATTGGATCCATGGTGCTATTTTGTGGTTGTAATCTAATATGGTCTTTTTCTTTATAAAATGTTTTTACTGTTGCTTCATCTCCTATTAATGCTACAACTATTTCACCATTTATAGCAGTATTTTGTTTTTTTACTAAAATATAATCTCCGTTCAAAATACCTGCTTCTATCATACTTTCTCCTCTAACAGTAAGCATAAAGCTTTCGCTGTTTCCAACAAAATCAATTGGAATTGGAAATGTATCTGTAACATTTTCTACTGCTAATATTGGTTCTCCAGCTGTAATTTTTCCGATAACAGGTACTTCAACCATTTCTCTACCAGTATAATAATTTTTGTCTTCATGTTTTCCAACTGGTTCTCCATTTCCACCTTTTAATAGGCGTAGAGTTCTACCTTTTTGATCTTCCTTTTTTATGTACCCTTTTTCAGATAGTTTTGATAAATAGCCATGTACTGTTGCTGTTGATTTTAATCCAACAGCTTTTCCAATTTCTCTTACTGATGGTGCATAGCCTTTTTCATCTACTTGTTTTTCAATAAATTTTAGTATTGCCTTTTCTCTTTTATTAATTGACATAGGATCTTTTCTTTTAGCCAAAATAACATCACTCCTTATTTTATCTCTTTAATTGGTTAATTTAACCATTTTTCCATTCTTTTATATAATAACATACAAACAAAAAAATGTCAAACAAATATTTGACATTTTTTGTATAAATATATTATTTTTTATGCAGTTCCTGCTTTTTTAGTTGTTGATTGTCTTTTAACTTTTACAGTTTTTGGTTCAGGAATTTCCCTATTATTATTTATAATAATTTTAGGTGGCTCTCCATTCTTTACTGTTTCTTCAGTTATTATACATTTTTCTATTTTAGGATTAGAAGGTATTTCAAACATTATATCTCTCATAATTTCTTCTATAATAGAACGTAAACCTCTTGCGCCAGTTTTTCTCTCTATTGCTTTATCAACTATTAAATTTAATGCTTCTTTTTCAAATTCAAGATCAACATTGTCTAATTTAAATAGTTTTTGATATTGTTTTACTAATGCATTTTTAGGTTTTGTAACAATGTCAATTAAAGCATCCCTGTCTAATTCTTGTAATGTTGCAATAATTGGCAATCTACCTACAAACTCTGGTATTAAACCAAATTTTAATAAATCTTGTGGTAATAATTGTTCAAACACCTTGTATTTGTCAATGTCTTTGTTGCTTTCTATTTTAGCTCCAAATCCTATTGATTTTTGGCCTATTCTATCTTTTACTATTTTTTCAAGTCCTTCAAATGCTCCTCCACATATAAACAATATGTTTGATGTGTTTATTTGTATAAACTCTTGATGAGGATGTTTTCTTCCTCCCTGTGGTGGCACTGATGCTACTGTTCCTTCTACTATTTTTAGTAAAGCTTGTTGTACACCTTCTCCACTAACATCTCTAGTAATTGAAGGATTTTCAGACTTTCTAGAAATTTTATCTATTTCATCAATATATATAATTCCTTTTTCTGCTTTTTCTATATCGTAGTCAGCTGCTTGAATAAGTTTTAGTAAAATATTTTCAACATCTTCTCCAACATAACCTGCTTCTGTTAATGTTGTTGCATCTGCTATTGCAAATGGAACTTGCAATATTTTGGCTAAAGTTTGAGCTAACAAAGTTTTACCACAACCTGTAGGCCCTAATAATAAAACATTACTTTTTTGTAATTCCACATCATCAGATTCTTCTTGATGATTTATTCTTTTGTAATGGTTGTATACGGCAACAGATAGTGTCTTTTTAGCTTCATCTTGACCAATTACATATGAGTCTAAAACTTCTTTTATCTCAGCTGGTTTTGGTAGTTTATCTTCGACCTTTGTTGTATATGTCATTTCTGCATCTTCATATATTTCTTCTTCTAAAATATTGTTACATACTTTTATACATTCATCACAAATATATACTCCAGGTCCAGCAATAATTCTACCTACTGCTTCTTGTGATTTACCACAAAAAGAACATTTTACGCCTTTAGTTTTATTTGTCATTTTCAGCTAATTTCCTTTCAATTTTGATTAAATTCTTTTTTCCATAATGCCATCAATTAGCCCATATTTAAGAGCTTCTTCTGCTGTCATGTAATTATCTCTTTCTGTGTCTTTATTAATTACTTCTAATGGTTGGCCTGTTCTTTCACTTAAGAATTTATTTAGTTTTTCTCTTGTTTTCACCATGTGGTCTGCGTGTATTTTTATTTCTGTTGTTTGACCAGATAGTCCACCACCACCAATTAATGGTTGATGAATTAGAATTTCAGCATTTGGTGTTGCAAATCTTTTGCCTTTTTCACCTGCTGCTAAAAGAACAGCTCCCATGCTTGCAGCCATACCTATACATATAGTTGAAACTGGGCATTTAATATAATTCATTGTGTCAACAATTCCCATTCCATCTGTAATAGATCCTCCTGGGCTATTTATGTATAAGTGAATTTCTTTATCAGGATCTTCTGATTCAAGAAATAATAATTGAGCAATTACCAAACTTGCTGAAGTTTGATTAACATCTTCACCTAAAAATATAATTCTGTCTTTCAAAAGTCTTGAGAAAATATCATAAGATCTTTCTCCTTTTGCAGTTTGTTCAATAACATAAGGTACTAAACTGTTTTGTTCTTTCATACTTATTAATTACCAACCTTTCTCTTTTGATCAAATTAAAGTTATTTTATTTTAGCATTGCTAATGATGAATTCAATTGCTTTTTCTACTTTCATATTATTTTCAATATATTCTTTTATGTATTCATTTTTAGCCATTTCTTCTTTAGTTTTGCCATAGTTTTTAGCCATTTCTTCAAGTTTTTCTTCAACTTCTTTTTCTTCTGGTTTTATATCTTCTGCTTTAATAATAGCTTCTATTACAAGTCTTGATTTAACTGCTTTTTCAGCTTGTTCTTTCATTTCTTCTCTAACTTGTGCTTCTGTTTTACCAGATAAAGTGAAGTATTGAGCTAATGTTAGTCCTTGATATTGTAATCTTTGTTCAACATCTTTCATCATGTTGTCAATTTCATTATTAATCATTCCTGATGGAATTTCTATTTCTACATCATCACTAACAGCATTTAATGCAGCATCTTCCATTTCATATTTTGCTTTTTCTTCGTTTGCTTTTTGCATTCTTTCTTTAATACTATTCTTTAATTCTTCTAATGTGTCAAATTCGCTAACATCTTTTGCAAATTCATCATCGATTTTTGGAAGTTCTTTTTTCTTAATTTCATGTAATTTTACTTTAAATACAGCTGGCTTTCCTGCTAATTCTTTAGAAAAATAATCTTCTGGGAAAGTAACTGTAATATCTTTTTCTTCATCTAATTTCATTCCAATTACTTGATCTTCAAAACCTGGAATAAATGTATTACTTCCAATTTCTAATTCGTGTTTTTCTGCTTTTCCACCTTCAAATGGAACTCCGTCAATAGATCCTTCAAAGTCAATAACTGTTATATCTCCTTTTTCTACTGGTCTATCTTCTACACTTACTAATCTTGCATTATGTTCTGCCATATGTCCTAATTCATGTTCAATATCATGGTCAGATACATTATACTCAATTTTCTTTAATTCTATACCTTTATATTTTCCTAATTTCACTTCTGGTTTTACTTGTACTATTGCTGTAAATATAAGGTCTTTTCCTTTTCCAATTTGAGTAATATCTATATCAGGGTTACTTACAACTTGAAGATCATTTTCTTTAATTGCTGCTTCATAAATTTCTGGTACTAATTCATTAAATGTATCTTCATGGAATATTTCTGTTCCATATTGTTTTTCTACCATATTCATTGGTGCTTTACCTTTTCTAAATCCAGGTATTGTAAAGTATTTAGCTGTTTTTGCATATACTTTTTTCATCGCTTCATCAAATTTTTCTGCTTCTACTACGAAACTTAATTTTACTTCATTTTTGTTTTCTGTGTTTTCTACTTTTACACTCATTTTATAATCTTCCTTTCAAAAATTAATTAGCTTTTATATTATACCACATTTTTCAAGTATTTCAAGTGTTTCTGACTATATTTTAATTAAATCAAAATTCAAGTAATCTGCACTAACAAGTGTAAATTTTATTCCATCTACTACACCTTCTATTGCATCTTGATGTGATTTTCCATGTAAATGCCCATAATAACATTGTTTTATATTATATTGTTTTAATGTATTCAAAAAATCTGATGTTTGATTATTTTTAGTTATTGGTGGATAATGCATAAACACTATTATTTCTTTGTCAGTTCCATATTGATTTATTCCTTGTTCTATGGCAAGTTTTAATCTTATATTTTCTCTTTTTATCATTTTACTGCTATTTTCTGTATCCATTAGGTTCCACCCTCTGGTCCCTGTTATTATTTTATTTTCTACTAGATAACTATTATTATATATAAAGTCTATATTTTCAAATTTATTTTCCTTTAAATAAGTTCTCATACTTGTAACAGTCATCCACCAGTAATCATGGTTTCCTTTTAGTAATAGCTTTTTACCTGGTAAAGCATTTAAGTATTCAAAGTCTTTATATGTATCTTTCAAATGCATAGACCATGAAAAATCGCCAGGCAATACTACTGTATCTTCCTGTTTTACTTTAGATATCCAATTATCTCTTATTTTTTGACTATGTCCCTCCCATTTTTCTCCAAATATGCTCATTGGCTTATCTTGAGAAAAAGAAAGGTGTAAGTCAGCTATTACATATATTGCCATATCTTCTTCCTTTTCTTTTTAATTAATTCCTAGGTTTGGCACTGCATTTAAAGTTAAATCTGATGTTTTACCTGCTATATATGTATAATACCCTGCTGAGGCAATCATAGCTGCATTATCTGTACATAATACAGGTTCTGGGTAATAAACCTGATATCCTTTTTGATTTAATTTTAAGAATTCATTTCTTATATATGAATTTGCAGATACTCCTCCTGCTAGTGCTATTTTTGTTATATTTAGTTCTTTTGCTGCTCTAAGAGTATGATCTAATAATACCTCTGTTATAGTTTTTTCAAAACTATTGCATAAATCAGCTTTATTAACATCTGGATTCTTGTGGTGTAAATTTATTACTGCTGTTTTTATTCCACTAAAGCTAAAGTCTAAATTATCTATATGTGTTTTTGGTAGTTCAATTGTTGGTTTTCCCTCTTTTGCTAGTTTATCTACTTTTGGTCCACCTGGGTAGCCTAATCCAACTACTCTTGCTACTTTATCAAAAGCCTCTCCTACTGCGTCGTCTCTTGTTTTGGCTAGTACCTCAAATTCAGAATAGCTCTTTATATGTACCAAATGAGTATGTCCACCAGATATAACCAAACATAAAAATGGTGGTTCTAGTTCTGGGTGGCTTATATAATTTGCAGCAATATGACCATGTATATGGTTTGTTCCAACTAATGGTTTGTTTAAAGAATAACTTAATGCTTTTGCATAAGATACTCCTACTAACAGTGCTCCAACCAAACCTGGTCCATAAGTACATGCTATTACATCTATATCATTCATTGTAATATTAGCCTGTTTTATCGACTCTTTTACAACATTTGAAATAGCTTCTATATGATTTCTAGAAGCTATTTCTGGCACTACTCCTCCAAATTGCTCATGTATTTTTATTTGCGAATTTATAACATTTGATAAAACTTCTCTTCCATTTTTTACTATAGATGCTGAAGTTTCATCACAACTTGATTCAATTCCTAAAGTTAATATATCTTTCATTTTTATTTTCCTTTTCACATAAATATGCTAAATAAACCATAGATCATATTAGTAATTCCTGTATCAATAGCATTTATAATAGGTGAAACAATTTCACCAGCAATTGGTGTAATCCAAATAATTAAAAACACTATATAAAATATTTTCTCATGATCTTCAAACCATCTTTTTGCATTATATGGTAAAAATGCCATTAGTACTTTTGAGCCATCAAGTGGTGGTAATGGTATTAAGTTAAATACTCCAAGTCCAATATTTACAATTATTGCATATTTTAAAATTATATATATTATTAATCCTATTTTTGAAAAACTAACAAAATTTGTTGCAAACAAGTCTAAAGCACATGTTATTATTGTTAATACTATAGCTAATAAAAAATTCATAACAGGTCCAGCAGCTGCAACAAGTGCTTCTCCAGTTTTTGCTGATATTTTTTTATTAAAATTATTTGGATTTATTTCTACAGGTTTTCCCCATCCAATATGTGTAAACATTAATAATACAACCGCTACTGGATCTAAGTGAGTAAATGGGTTTAAGCTTAGCCTTCCCTGAACTTTTGGTGTATCATCTCCAAGCTTATATGCAACTAAAGCATGTGCATATTCATGGAAAGTAATTGCTAAAAGTACACCTGGTACAGAAAACAATACAGCAAGTAAACTAAAACTTCCACTCATTATGCTAGCGAAAACTATAATTGCCAAAATTATGTATATGTATCTACTATCAAATTTCATATTTTTTTAACCTTTCATTTTATTTTTTTCTTGCAACTACTGCTAATCTTCCATCTTCTGTATGATATGAGCATGTAGATAATGTCATTAACTGTTCTCCATATTTAGCAGTTTTTCCTGTATCATACAAAGATGCCGATTTGCAATTTTTTACATATTCATTATATTCTTCTTCATTTTGAGCATCTATAAAAAAGTAATATCTAAAAACATTCTTTTCTGATTTATAATATACCCTTGATAAAAATACTGATATTATTTCATATTCTGATTCTTCGTTATTTGTCATGAATTTTATATTAGGATGTTGTTTGTAAAAGCTTTCTTTTTGATATTTTGTTAAGTCTTCAAACATAATACCTTGCTCATGTCTATGCCCATATATAAGTAAATTGCTACTTGGTTTGTTAAAGTCATATGCTTTGCCTTTTTCTCTTTCAAAACATACCTTTTCCTTTTTAATTTTACAGTTAATATTATAACTCAAATTTCAAAATATGTAAACATTTGGAAGTGATTAAATTTATTAGTTAAATATTAAGCATATAATAGTCAAAAACGAAAGTACACAATTTATTTGTTACTCTCGTTTTTGTATTATTATTATTGATTTTAGCTTAAAGGTTTCATAGTTGGGAATAAAAGTACATCTCTTATAGATGCAGAATCTGTTAGTAGCATTACTAAACGATCAATTCCCATTCCCATTCCACCTGTTGGAGGCATACCATACTCTAATGCTTCTATAAAGTCTGTATCCATCATGTTTGCTTCTTCGTCTCCAGCTTCTCTTGCTTCAACTTGTTTTAAGAATCTCTCATATTGGTCTATTGGATCATTTAATTCTGAATATGCATTTGCAAATTCTCTTCCACCAATAAATAATTCAAATCTTTGAGTCATTTTTGGATTGTCTTTATATTTTTTAGTAAGTGGAGAATTTTCTACTGGATATTCATATAAGAATGTTGGTTGTCTTAATGTTTCTTCAACTTTTTCATCAAATATTTGTGCAATTATATCCCCTCTTGATGTTTTTATTGGATCTACTTCAATGCCAAGTTCTTTTGCAACTTTTTGTGCTTGTTCGTCAGTTTCAATTGTATTGAAGTCAACACCTGTAACATTTTTTATTGCTTCAATCATTGTTATTCTTTTAAATGGTGATTCTAAATCTATTTCTTCACCTTGATAAGATATTTTGCCTGTTCCACATACTTTACTAGCACATTTTCTTATTATTTCTTCAGTTATATTCATCATGCCTTCTAAGTCAGTGTATGCTTGGTATAATTCTATACATGTAAATTCAGGATTATGTTTGATGTCCATTCCTTCATTTCTGAAGTTTCTTCCTATTTCATATACTCTGTCAAATCCACCAATTATTAATCTTTTTAAATATAATTCTGTTGCAATTCTTAAATACATATCAATGTCAAGTGTATTGTGATGTGTAATAAAAGGTCTTGCTGATGCCCCTCCTGCTATTGTTTGTAGTATTGGTGTTTCAACTTCCATAAAACCTTTTTCATCTAATACTTTTCTAATTTCTTTTATAATTTCTGTTCTCTTTCTAAATGTGTCTTTAACTTCTGGATTCATAATCAAGTCAACTGATCTTTGACGATAACGTAAATCAGTATCTTTTAGTCCATGAAATTTTTCTGGCAATGGTCTTAATGATTTTGATAGAAGTGTTACTTCTTTTGCATGTATAGAAATTTCACCAGTTTTTGTTTTGAATACAAAACCTGTAATTCCTATAATGTCTCCTATGTCATCTTCTTTAAATTGTTTGTAGCTCTCTTCTCCCAAGTCATTTATACTAACATAACTTTGTATTTTTCCTTCGTTATCTTGAATATGACAAAAAGAAGCTTTTCCCATTATACGTTTAGCCATCATTCTTCCTGCTATTGTAACATCTTTACCTTCTAATTCTTCAAAGTTTTCTTTTATTTGTTTGCTATTATGTGTTACATCAAATTTTATAATTTCAAAAGGATCTTTTCCTTCTGCTTGTAATTTTGCAAGTTTTTCTCTTCTTATTTTCATAAGTTGATTTAAATCTAATTCTTGTTCTTGGTTGTTTATATTTTTCTCTTCCATTTGCAAACTCTCCTTTTATTTATTATTTAGCAATAATATTATATCTTATAAATCTTGATATGTAAACATTTGGAAGGAAATTTATGAAAACTTTATTATGAAGCCTTTCTCAATTCTTGTGCATGTGCTTTTGCAATTTCTGTTATTTCACCTGATGAAATTCTTGCTATTTCTTCTATTGTTTCTTCTTCATTTAATAGTTTTATGCTTGTATATGTTTTGTTTTCTTTTGTTTGTTTACTTATATAATAATTATAATCACCTTTTGCAGCAATTGAAGGTAAATGTGTAATACAAATAACTTGGTGCAAATTTGAAATTGATTTCATTTTTTCTGCAACTGCTTTTGAAGCTTTACCACTAATTCCTGTATCTATTTCATCAAACACTAATGTACTAACTTCATCAACATCTGCAAGCACATTTTTTATTCCAAGCATTATTCTTGCCATCTCGCCTCCTGAGGCAATTTTTGCAAGTGGTTTTAGTCCTTCGCCAATATTTGTGCAAATCATAAATTCAACTTCATCTATTCCATTTTCATAAAATTTCTCTGTTTTATTTACTTTTATTTCAAACTTAGCATTTGGCATTTCTAAATCTCTTAATTCTTGGTTTATTTTGTATGATAATTCATTTGCATATTTAGCTCTAGTATTACTTATTTGGTTTGCAATTTCAAATAATTCCTTTTTGATTGTTTCTATTTGTGTTTTTATTTTTTTATGATATTCATCTAAATTTTCTATTTTATGAATTTCAAGTTCTACATTATTTTGGAATTCGAGTATTTCTGAAATTGTATTTCCATATTTTCTTTTTAATGAATAAATTAAATCTAGTCTTTCTTCTAATTGATTTCTTTCATCTTCATCAAAGTCTATTTCTTCTCTCATATAGCTAAAATCTCTTGCTAATTCTTGAATATCATAATAGCTATTTTTTAATATGCTTAGTTTTTCGTTATATTCTTTTCCACAGTCCTGTATTTTTTCTAAGTTGTGAATCGCATTGCTTATTGCTGTTATAGCATTGTCATTTAAGTTAGAATCTATTTCACATAAATTTTCTTTTAATTTTTCGGCATTTTGCATCATTTTGTGCTTTTCTTGTAATTCTTCTTCTTCGTTCTTTTTTAATTTTGCTTGCTCTATTTCATTATATTGATATCGAAGTAAGTCGAGTCTTCTTTCTTTTTCTTGATCCTCACCATAAGTGTTTTTTAATTCTTGCTTTAATTCATTATATTTTGTTAATTTTTCAGCATATTTACATAGATTTTCTTTTATTTCATTTCCAATAAATTTATCTAAATACATTATATGATTAACTGGATTTAAAATTAATTGACTGTCATGTTGTCCATGTATGTCTATAATTTTACTCATAACTTCTTTCAACTCATTAACTGTAACTAATCTTCCATTAATTTTACAAGAATTTCTACCGTTTAAATGTATTTCTCTTGATACTATAATGTTATTATCTATTGATTGCTCATTATTTGGACAATAAAAGTTTGCTTCTATAAATGAAAAATCTTCCCCATTTCTAATCATTTCTTTTGAAAATCTACCACCTGCTAAAATTGCAAGTGAACCAATTATTAATGTTTTTCCTGCCCCTGTTTCACCTGTTAATACATTAAACCCTTCATTTAATTCAATATTTATATCATCAATAATACCAACGTTTTTTATGTGTAATGTTGTTACCATTTTGCGCCTCCATAATACGAATCATTGTTTGTATGTTTGTATTATATACCAAATTTTTGTTTTGTCAATTGTTTTTATTTACTTTTTATAAAAAACATGATATACTTGATTTATTCACAAACGTGAAAATATTAAAAGGAGCGTATTAGCTATGAATGACAGTCTTAAGTTATCACCGCAAATTGGCAATAATGAAATTATTGCTAAAATCAAAATGGACGCTTCTCAACCCGCAAATTTCTTTGGTTCTCCAAATTCTACTCATAAAAAGAGTAATAAACGGAGCACCAAAGGAAAAAATGTTACAAAGTTTCGCCAAGTAAAGGCTCCTAAGTAACAAAAAACGACTTACAAGAATTTCTACGCAGTGCAAACTGCTAGAAATTCTTGTAAGTCGCATATTTATCTTCTGCGGAATGTAAAAAAAGATGGAAAGTTTTTAGCTTTCCATCTTTTTTATATTGGTGACCCCTACGGGAATCGAACCCATGATTCAGCCTTGAGAGGGCTGCGTCTTAACCGCTTGACCAAGGGGCCCTTTTTTGCTTGCTTAAATAATATAACATATTTGCAAGCTTTAGTCAATATAAGTAACTACAAAATTTATATGTTTTTATGGAGCACACTGTGCTCCGCTACTAATAATAAGGTTTAGTATTTGTTTTAATCTTTCATCTTGATTTGTTAAATACAAATAGCCTATCAATGCTTCAAATGCTGTTGCATACATATAATCTTGCATACTTGCATTTTTAGCAATGTGATGTGTTTGAGTATTTCTTCCTCTTCTAACTATTTCTTTTTCTTCTTCTGTAAGATTTATTTCAATATTTTTTAATGTATCTGCTTGTGCTTTAGCCTTTACATATTTTATTGACTTTATATGTAATTCATGAGGTTTTAACTTTGTTGTATCCACTAATTTTGTACGAATATATAGTTCATATACGCAGTCTCCTACATATGCCCATGTTAGTGGAGACATTTGATTTACTTCTTCTTCTTTTTTATTTCTATTAAATATTTCCAATCTATTCACCTTCTACTTTTTCAAGTGTAATTTTTCCTAGTTTTCCGCTTCTAAAATCATCAATCAAAATATTAGCAACTTTTTCTATGTTTATTTCTCCACCTGAGATAACAGCTCCTCTTTTTTTACCAATTAAATTCATTATTTCTAATACTTTTTCGTTTTCTTCTTGGTCTTGATTTTGTATTATATCATTTATTTGCTCTTCTGTTAATTTATATCTTTCTATTAAGTTTTGCATATAATTTTTTGTCAATGTTTTTAATAATTCAAATCCAATTTCTTCTGTTTGTAAAATATCATCTTTAATAGTTCCTGTAAAAGCTAAATTCATTGCTACTTTTGGATCACTTATTTTAGGCCACAAAACTCCAGGAGTATCTAATAATTCTATTCTGTCTGATACTCTTATCCATTGTTTTTGTCTTGTCACACCTGGTTTATTTCCTGTTTGAGCTGCTGTTTTTTTAGCAATTCTATTTATAAATGATGATTTACCTACATTTGGTATTCCTAAAATCATTATTCTTATTGATTTTCCAATTCTACCCTTATTTTCATATTTTTCATTATCATAAATTTGCTCTATTTTTTTAATTGTTTCTTGTATTCCTTTTCCTGATACAGAATCAACTAAAACAGCCGGAACATCATTTTGGGAGAAATACTCTATCCATTTTTTATTTTCTTTTTCACATGATAAATCAGATTTATTTAAAATAACTAGCCTTTTTTTATCTTTTATAATTTCTTTTATATCTGGATTTTGACTAGCAAGAGGTATACGTGCATCTAATATTTCTGCAACTATATCAATTAATTTTAAATCTTCTATTATTTGTTTTCTTGTTTTAGCCATATGCCCGAGGATACCAGTTGATTCCGACTGATGGAAAACTTTTTGGACTATCATCTTTTTTCTTTTCTGCTCTGATTTTTC
>CAKPKQ010000006.1 GCA_934167305.1 uncultured Clostridia bacterium
TTTTCAAATCATTATTAATGTTTGCAAAAAATTGTTGTTACATCTTCTTGCGCAGTTGGGATGGAACGGAGAAAAGTACTTATATTACTGCTATTTATTTAAATTCTTTTTATAAATTTGGTTTATATTTGCTTCTAAAGTTTGTTGCTTGTTCATAAGTATATGCTGCATTTAATATAGTTTCTTCATCAAAATAATTTCCTATTAATTGCATTCCTATTGGCATATTATTGCTATCTACTCCACATGGTATTGAAATAGCAGGAACTCCTGCAATATTTACAGGAACTGTGCATATATCTGATAAATACATTTCCATAGGATTTGATGATTTAGTACCAATATCAAAAGCAACTATTGGTGAAGTAGGTGTTAATATTACATCATACTTTTCAAAAGCTTTTTTAAATTCTTGTTTTACAAGTGTTCTAACTTGTTGAGCTTTTTTATAATATGCATCATAGTAACCTGAAGACAATACATAAGTACCTAATATAATTCTTCTTTTTACTTCTGAGCCAAATCCTTCACTTCTTGAATTTTTGAATAATTCCTTTAGGTTTGTATAATTTGGTGTACGGTATCCATAACGAATTCCATCAAATCTACCTAAGTTTGAACTTGCTTCTGCTGGTGCGATTATATAATATGTTGCTAAAGAATAATCTGCAATATCAAGGCTAAATTCTTCTACCTCTGCTCCTAGCTCTTTATATTTTTCAATTGCTTCTTCAACTTTTGCTTTTACTTCTGGATTTATTCCTTCTCCAAAATACTCTTTTGGAACTCCAATTTTTAAACCTTTAACATCATTTTTTAGGCATTTAGTATAGTCTTTTTCCACAATTTCTGCTGAGGTTGTGTCTTTCTCGTCATGTCCACTAATTACATTTAATAAAAGTGCTGCATCTTTAACATCTTTAGTCATTGGACCAATTTGATCAAGTGAAGATGCAAATGCTACTAATCCATAACGCGATACTAATCCATAAGTTGGTTTTAGTCCTACAATACCACATAAGCTTGCAGGTTGACGAATCGAACCACCTGTGTCTGAGCCTAGTGCCCATGGTACTAAATTTGTCGCAACAGCTGCTGCACTACCTCCTGATGAACCACCAGGCACTTTATTTAGGTTCCATGGGTTTTTTGTTGGATGAAAATATGAATATTCTGTTGATGATCCCATTGCGAATTCATCCATATTTAATTTTCCAAGCATTATCATATCTTCTGCATTTATTTTATCCATAACTGTTGCATTATATGGCGAAACAAAATCTGCTAACATTTTAGAACCACATGTAGTTTTTACACCTTTTGTGCACATATTGTCTTTTATTCCTATTGGAATACCAGCTAATTCTGATTTTGACTCCCCTGCTTCTATTTTTTTATCAATATCTTCTGCCTTTTTTATTGCTTCATCTGTCAATGGTGTAATAAAAGCTTGTACATCTTTTTCTCTTTCATTTATTCTATCTGCATAAGCTTTAGTAATTTCAACTGATGTTAGTTCTTTATTTTTTAATTTTTCTATAAGTTCATGTACAGTTAATTCTGTAATATTCATCTTATTCATTCCTTTCTGTTAATTATTGAATTACTTTTGGAATTTTAAACATATTTCTTTCTTTTTCCGGAGCATTAGCCATTAATGCTTCTTTATCTTCAAAGTTTCTAACTTCATCTTTACGAAATACATTATATTTATTTTCAACACCAATAGCCTCTGATAATCCCTCTGTTGGCGCTTTGCTTACTATGTTTGCATAATTTAAAATATCTTGTAAGTGCAAAAGATAAGTGTCTACTTCATCTTCTTTCAAATTCAAACTTGCCAAATTTGCAATGTGTAATAACTCTTCTCTTGAAACTTTCATCTAAGCTCATCTCCTTTATAAACATTGTCCTTATTATATATATTTTTTGCCCAAATTACAAGCATTGAAGCTATAATTTTTACTTTGTTTCAGTTATTCTAATATTTAATTCTCTTAATTGTTCTTTTGTAACAAAACCTGGTGCACCCATCATTAAATCTTCGGCTTTGCTGTTCATTGGAAATGCAATTACCTCTCTAATATTTTCCGCATCTGTTAAAAGCATTAACATTCTATCTACACCTGGTGCAATTCCAGCATGTGGTGGTGCTCCATATTGAAATGCATTAAATAAAGCAGAAAATTTCTCTTCAATGTCTTTTTTAGTATAACCTGCTATTTCAAATGCTTTTACCATTATTTCTGGATCATGGTTTCTAACCGCTCCAGATGAAAGCTCAATCCCATTACATACAATATCATATTGATATGCCAAAATCTCAAGTGGCTTTTTGGTAAGTAGTGCTTCCATTCCTCCTTGTGGCATTGAAAATGGGTTATGACAAAATGCTATTTTTTCGTCATCTTCTAATTCATACATTGGAAAATCAACAATCCATGCAAATTGAAAACTGTTTTCATCTATTAACTCTAATCTTTTTCCTAACTCTGTTCTTATTTGTCCTGCTAGCTCTGATGCTCTTTTTTCATTATCTGCTATAAAAAATATTGTATCTTCGCTTTTTAAGTCTGCAATTTTTATCAATTCTTTTTTCAAATCAATTGGTATAAATTTATCTATTGGACCTTTTAATGACATATCTTCTTGCACTTCCAAATACCCAAGTCCAGGCATTCCCAAAGACATTGCATATTCTAACATTTTTTCATGAAATCCCTTTGATAAATGTTTATTAACTTTAATTGCTCTTACTGTTCTGTTAATAAATGGTTTAAATGTACATTGTTTGAAAAATTCTGATAAATCTATTATATACAATGGGTTTCTTAAGTCTGGTTTGTCTGTTCCATATTTTAACATTGATTCTTTGTATGCAATTCTTGGAAATGGATATTTTGCTATTTTTTTAGTAGAAAATTTACTGAATGTATTATAAATAACAGGCTCTATTGCACTAAACACATCTTCTTGTGTAGCATAAGACATTTCCATATCTAATTGATAAAATTCGCCAGGGCATCTATCAGCTCTTGCATCTTCATCTCTAAAACATGGTGCAATTTGAAAATATTTATCTATTCCAGATACCATAAGCAATTGTTTAAATTGTTGTGGTGCTTGTGGAAGTGCATAAAATTTTCCTTTGTGTACCCTGCTTGGTACTAAATAATCTCTAGCTCCTTCTGGTGAAGAACTTGTCAAGATTGGAGTTTGGACTTCCAAAAAGCCATTACCAATCATTTGCTCTCTTAAATATTGAATTACTTTCGAACGTAAAATTAAATTGTTAGTTAATTTTGTGCTTCTCAAGTCCAAAAATCTATATTTAAGCCTTAAATCTTCTCTTACAACTTGATTTTTGTTTACTTCAAATGGCAACTCCTTTGTTCTTTTTCCTAAAACTTCAATTGTTTCAATTTTAATTTCTACAAGTCCTGTTTTTAATTTTGGATTTATGGTTTCTTCATCTCTTTTTTTAACTGTTCCTTCAACACATACAGATGATTCTATTGGTATATGTGATGCAAAATCTACATCTTCTGTTTTTCCAGAAGTAACTACTTGTGTAATTCCATACATATCACGTATGTCTAAAAATACCAATCCTCCTAAATCTCTAATTGTTTCTACAAATCCTGCAATCTTAACTTTTTTACCTACATCTTCTAGGCTTATTTCATTACAGGTATGTGTACGGTAACTCATAAAAATCCCCCTTTCTATATTATTTTTTCTTATATAGTGTAGGGAAAAACAAATGTCCCTGCACTATAAATAGTGCAGGGACGAAATCTCTTTTAGTTCCGCGGTACCACCCAGCTTGAAACTTATATTATTGTTTCCTCTTTTCAAAATTACAGACTACTCCTATGTGTTGGCAAAGTTATGTTCTTCTACAAAAGGCTCTCAGCGCAGTCACCTTTATTCTCTGTTAGCAACTTTTAACCCGTCGTCATATTCATCATAATCTAATAATTTTTTATAATTATTTATTATATAGTATATCTCATATTTTTGTCAACACCTTATGGTAAATACGTTATAAATTATGTGAATTTTTAATTTTTTAAACAATTTTTCTAAATAGCATAAAGTATTGCACGTAAGCCACATGTTGCTTCTGTATATTTTATTCCGCAAACTATCACGATGTGAAGAATTTCCATTCACTTTTGAATTATTATAATATCCTCCTCTACAAGTACAAACTAAATAAGTATTAAATAAGTTAACTGAAGATGTTTCTGTTGTCCATTCTCTTGCATTTCCAGACATATCCCAAATATTACAATATTTATCAGCATTTTCAGCTGATCCTGTATTTCCAAAAGCCTTACCATTATTTTCACTAGCATAGTTTGAGTTTCCTGAATATTTTTGTATGAAAACTATTGCTGTATCCCATGCATAACTATTAGCTAAGTCACTTTCATAGTGTGAATCAACACCTTGATACATCTTTCTTGCTGATGTTGCTGCTTCTAGTTGTGTTATACCTGTTAATACTTCTTGATTGTATTTTGAAACTATTTTTTCTTTTGTTCCACTTGCTTCAAATCTTGCAATATAGTAACCACCATTTTTTGTTGCATTTGATGTAAATTGTGTCAAATGTAATGCAGTTGCATTTTCAGAACTAGCATCTGTTGTGTCATTTCCATTTCTTGATGTTGCTAATTCTGTATAATATTGCGCTACTGTTAATGTAGATTCATATGTTGAATCATCTTTTGGTTGTTGTAGTGCTGGTTCAGAAGCATTTTCAAATGTATATCTTCCAAGCGTTATATTGGTTGTTGAACCATCTTTATTTTTTATACTTCCAACTGGTACCCATACAAATTGATTTCCAAGTGTAGCTTCTCTTGTGTCTTCTATTACAATTCCATCTTGTACTGATGGAATATGGTCTTCTGTTTCAGTATAATTATATGTTACATTTCCTGTTGATCCATGAGGTACTATTTTAAATCCCTTTGGAATCATTATTTTATTTCCATATAAATCTTTTGCACTTTCATTTTTGTCTGCTGTTTTTCCTACCATATCTGCAACATTTTTTGTTTCTTCTGTTATATTTTCTTCTTCACCTGTTTTTCTATTTATTAAATTATTTAAACTATTTACACTTTCAATTTCTTTATCAGCTGCATCATCCATTTTCTTTTGTGCTGAGCCGGCTCTACTTATTATTCCATTATCATTAAATATTATATTAATAGATACTGCTGATAGTATTATTAATACAACTATTGTAATTACAAGAGCAATTAACGTAATTCCATTATTATTTCTATAATTCATTTTTTTCATAACTTTCTCCATTCCTATAACATTTTTATACTTAAATTTCATTTCCATAGTAACTATCTATTAATATTTGTTTTAATTCTTCAACTAATGGTAATCTTGGGTTTGCAGTTGTACATTGATCTTCAAATGCTCTATCTGCTAACAAATCAAGTTTTGCCATGAATTCTTGCTCATTGACTCCAGCTTCTTTAAAGCTTTTTGGAATATTCAAATCTGCATTCAACTTTTGAATTTCTTTAATTAAAGAGTTAACTCCTTCTTCATTTCCATAAGCAGGGAAATTCATTCTTCTTGATAAATCTGCATATTTTTGGTCTGCAATATAGTATTCATATTTAGGGAAAGAAACAAACTTAGTTGGCCTTTGACTGTTATATCTTATTACATATGGTAATAAAATTGCATTTATTCTTCCATGTGGCAAGTGGAATTCAGCTCCTATTTTATGTGCTAAAGAATGGTTTACTCCTAAGAATGCATTTGTAAAAGCCATACCTGCAATTGTACTTGCATTATGCATTTTTTCTCTTGCATGTGTATTACTTCCATTGTTATATGCTTCTCTTAAGTTTTTAAATACTAACTCAAATGCTTTTTCTGCTAGTCCATCCGTATAATCAGATGCCATATTTGATACATAAGCTTCAATAGCATGTGTTAAAACATCCATACCAGTATCTGCTGTAATTGTTTTTGGCAGACTCATAACTAAGTCTGGATCAACTATCGCAACATCTGGTGTTAATTCATAATCTGCTAAAGGATATTTTTTATTTAATTTTTTGTCTGTAATAACAGCAAATGATGTAACTTCTGAGCCAGTTCCTGATGTTGTCGGAATTGCAACTAATTGCGCTTTATTGCCTAATTTAGGGAATTTATAAGTACGTTTTCTTATGTCCATAAATTTAAGTTTCATTCCTTCTGCATCAGCTTCTGGATGTTCGTAGAATAGCCACATTCCTTTTGCAGCATCAATTGGGCTTCCTCCACCTACTGCAATAATTACATCAGGCTTAAATTCTCTCATCATTTCTACTCCTCTATAAACAGTTTCAAATGATGGATCTGATTCAACATCTGAGAAAATTTCAGAATGTACATATTCTTTTCTTTTTCTTAAGTAATATAAAATTTTATCTATATAACCTAAGTTTACCATTGATGGGTCTGTAACAATAAATGCTCTTGAAATATTTGGCATTTTTTCTAAATATGCAATAGAACCTGCTTCAAAATATATTTTCTGTGGCACTTTAAACCATTGCATATTAACTCTCCTTTTAGCTACTCTTTTAATATTTATTAAATTTACACTTGATACATTTGCTGTTGTAGAGTTTCCACCAAATGTTCCACATCCTAATGTTAATGATGGCATATTTGTATTATATATATCACCTATTGCTCCATGTGTTGATGGTGAATTTACTATTATTCTACCCACTTTAACTCTTTCTGAGAATTTTTGTATTGTTTCATTATCTTCTGAATGAATAACAGCTGAATGTCCCATTCCACCAAATTCAATTAATTTTTCTGCTAATTCTATTCCCTCATCTGCATTTTCAACTACATAATATGCAAGTACAGGGCTCAATTTTTCTTTTGAAAATGGGTATTCAATTCCAACTCCATTCTCTTTCAATACTAATACTTTTGTATCTTTTGGTACTTCTATATTTGCACCTTTTGCAATAATATATGGGCTTTTTCCTACTATATCTGCATTTAATGCACAACCTTTTTCCGCTATAAACATACTATTACGTAACTTTTCTGTTTGTTCTGCATTTAAGAAATAACATCCTGCTTCTTTCATGAGCTCTTCAAATTCTTTATGAATTTCTCTATCAACTATAACTGATTGTTCTGATGCACAAATCATTCCATTATCAAATGATTTTGATAACACTAAATCATTTACTGATGTTTTTAATTTTGCAGTTTTATCTATATAGCAAGGTACATTTCCTGGTCCAACGCCTAATGCTGGTTTTCCACATGAATATGCTGATTTTACCATTCCACTTCCACCAGTTGCCAAAATCAAATTAACTCCTGGGTGATTCATTAAAGCAGTTGTAGCTGTTATAGATGGTTCTTCAATCCATAAAATACAATCTTCTGGAGCACCTGCTTTTATAGCAGCATCCCTTAAAATTGTTGCTGCTGCAACACTACATTTTTGTGCAGATGGGTGGAAACCAAATATTATAACATTTCTTGTTTTTGCTGCAATTAGCGATTTAAACATTGTTGTTGAAGTTGGGTTTGTAACAGGTGTTACACCAGCTATAATTCCTATTGGTTCTGCAATTTCCTCATACCCTTCTTCTTCGTTATCTGAAATTATTCCAACTGTTTTATCATATTTTATACTGTGATAAATATATTCTGTTGCAAACATATTCTTTGTAATTTTATCTTCGTAAATACCTCTACCTGTTTCTTCTACAGCCATTTTGGCAAGTTCCATATGATGTTCTAACCCAGCCATTGCCATTTGTTTTACAATTTCATCAACTTGCTCTTGGTCTAATTTCATGTATTCTTCTGAGGCCTTTTTAGCTCTTTCAACTAAACCATCTATCATCTCTTCAATTCTTTTTTTCTCTTCTTCACTAACTTCTTTTGCCATTTTCAAATTTTCCTTTCTCTCTTGTAAATAATTATTTCCAATTTAATGCAATTATATACTAACGTCTTTTTAATGTAAATAAATTATATTTAAAAATTAAGAAAAATGATTTACTCTGCAAATTTGTGCAGTCAAAAATAACCTAATCCTTTTGTATAATAAAAATTTCCAATTTGCCGTACACTAAAAAATGAAGCCACCAATAGGTAGCTTCATAAGGTTTTACATCAATTGCTCTTCATAATATTCTATTGGGGAATTTGCGTTACACATTTCCTCAATTTGATGATACTTGGCTTCTTGTAGTGTCACATAAATATCTTGCCAGCTATATTCTAAAATTATATTAGCTAGAGCATGTATTAGCTTTTTGGAATCAATTTTCTTAAATAAACGTTTCTTTGGACTACTATGAATTCTTATCTCTTCAATCTTTCCCAAAAGCATTGCAGCATCTTCTGAATCCATGCCAGTTATCCAAACTAATTCCTCAACATCAGATTGTTCTACTTGATACTCCCGTTCTTCAAACTGATTTGTATCTTTGAAAGTAATGGTATTACCCCTTATTTTCAAAACCGAACCAAGTTCCACATTTTGAATCAACATCATAAAAAACCTCCAATTTTTTTCAGCATTGCTGAATTGTAACTTATATTATATTACTTTTTCACAATTATGTCAATTTTGTTGTCTTTGTAATATATTTGTAATAAAACTGTAATTATTTCGTAATATTATTTTGTAATATTATGTTGTATAATGGAACAAGGAAATTACTAAGGAGAAACGTTTTATAAATATGAACATTAATGCTGAATTAAAAAAAGATGGAATTGAAGTTATTGGAAGGTTAGATACTTTAAGTGTCAACTCTCTTGCAAAAAATGTCGCTGAACAAATTTGCAATGCCTTTCCTAGCGCTCATTTTAATTATAGTCAACTTTTTATTGAATTTTGTAGAACACCTATGTATATTGCAACAATGCCAGAAGGTTATGCAGAAGCAACATATTTTTATAAAAATTCATCAATATATTTTAAATCTGGAATACCACTAAAAGATTTAGAGAAATTTGCTATACATGAATTAATTCATCATATACAAGAAGTTAAAGATGCAAGAGGAAATTTATATCGTTTAGGTTTATGTGAATTTGGTGCAGTTAAAACTTATGGAACTGCTCTAAATGAAGGTGCTGTTCAATTAGCAACTTCAAAAATACTTAACCAAAAAGAAACAATTGTAAAATATTATGATATTTCTCTTCCAACAAATAGTCCTAACTGTTATCCACTTTTGTGTAATTTAGTTAGACAACTTGCATATTTAGTTGGTGAAAAGGTTTTATTTGAAAGTACTTTGTTTAGCACTGATCAATTTAAAGCTGACTTAGTAGATACATGTGGTCGCAAAAACTTTGAAACAATTCAAGATTCTTTAGATAAGATTTTAAATATTGAAGAAAAAATCATTCTTTTAAATAATAAATTATTAATGAAAGAGCTTGTTGATGAAAAAGCTCAAAAAATTGCATTTAAAATTGGTAAACTAAAAACGGAATTAAAATCAGCTTTTATACATACACAAAATTTAATTTATAGTTCATATTTTGATAACGAATTTAATAGATTACATACTACTCAAGAAATAGAGCTTTATCGCACTAAGCTATATAATTACAAAAATTTTATTGGTATTACAGAAAACTACAATGATTTTAATAGCTATTATATTAATAAAATGGCTATATTAGAAGAAAAGCATGAAGCAATTTTAAATAATGTTTCTTTAGTTATTGTTAAAGAAAATAAAATTTCTAAATTGTTTACTAATATAAAAGCTTTATTAAGATTGAATAAAAAACTTGAAAAAAATGAAAATGTACAATAATTTAAAAAGTTGGGAATATAAAATTTCCAACTTTTATTTTGTTTCTAAGTATTCAATTATTTTGTTTGCAACTTTTCTTCCATCGCTTGCCGCCCAAGCAACTGTTGAGTTTTGACCTATTACATCTCCACCCGCAAATACTTTTTCATGTGAGGTTTGATTATTTTCATTTACTTGCACATATTTTTTAGATGTAGTTTCAATATTGCATTTTTCTATTATATCTTTATCAATTTTTCCACCAACTGCCATAACTACGTAATCCATGTCCATTACGTAATTACTATTTTCAATATTTACTGGAGATTTTCTTGTTTCTCCTTCTTTTTGTACTAATTCTGTTTTTATACATTCTATCTGTTCCACCTTATTTTTGCCTAATATTTTTACAATATTATTTAAAAATAAGAATTCTACTCCCTCTTGTTTAGCATCTGCAATTTCTTTTTCTTCAGCTGGCATTTCTGCTTCTGATCTTCTATATATTACAACTACCTGTTTAGCTCCCATTCTTTTAATTGTTCTTGCACAGTCCATTGCAACATTTCCACCACCAATAATAGCAACTTTTTTATTTATATAATCAGGATGATTTTGATTTTCCAGTAATGAATTTCCACCATATACTCCTTCAAGTTCTTCGCCTTCAATAGCCATCTTTCTTGGTACATTTGCTCCTATTGATAAATATATTGCGTCATATTCTTTTTCTAAATCAGCTAGTTCTAAGTTCTTTCCCAACTCTTTTTCACATTGTACATTTATACCAAGTGCTAAAATTTGCTCAATAGTTTTTTCTACAATTTCATTTGATAGTCTAAACTCAGGTATTCCTCTTTTTAAAATTCCACCTAAATCTTTTTGTTTTTCATAAATTGTTACTTGGTATCCTTTTCTTCTAAGAAATGCAGCAGCTGTTAATCCTGATGGACCTCCACCAATAACTGCTACTTTTTCATTTTTTTCTTGAATATTTTCACTATAGTTTAATAAGTTACTTGAATTATTTAATGCCAAATCTCCAACATATGCCTCTATTTCTCCAATTGAAACTGGATCTGACTTAATGCCTCTAACACATTTTCCTTGGCATTGTTTTTGGTGTGGACATATTCTGCCACATATTGCTGGCATAACAGTGGTTTCGCACAATATTTTATATGCTTCTTCTAAATTATCTTCTTTTACTTTTTGAATAAAAGCTGGAATATTATTTCCAAGTGGACATCCTATCCTACATTGTGGATTTTTGCAATTTAAGCAATATTCAGCTTTTTGTTTTATATTATTTTCCATCTTCTACCCCTGATTTATTAAAAAATTTCACAACTTCTTTTAAATCTTTCCAAAACTCAATCTTCTTATTTTCGTCTCTAAGTAATGCAGCAGGATGCCAAGTAGGCATATACATTATTCCTTTTTGTTCTATCCACTTTCCTCTACTAGCTGTAATAGAATACTCTTTTCCTAATACATTTTTTAAAGCTGTACTTCCTAAAAGAACTATTACCTTAGGTTTTACAAGAATTACTTGGTTGCGCAAATAATTTAAGCATGCTTCTGCTTCCTCTTGTTCTGGCACTCTATTTGCAGGTGGTCTACATTTAACTATATTTGTTATATAAACTTCTTGTCTTTTTATGCTCAAACCTTGAAACGCTTTATTCATAAGTTGCCCTGCTTTTCCCACAAAAGGAAGTCCCTGAGTATCTTCGTCTGCACCAGGGCCTTCTCCTATAAACATTAAATCAGCTTGTTTGTTTCCCTCTCCAAAAACAATGCTTTTTCTTGTGGAACATAATTTACATCTATTACAATTCTTTATACTATTTTCTAAATCTTCCCAATTATCGTACATTTTTTATTTCCTCTATTTTACACAATCTTCCAATAATTCTATTTTGTTTTCTTGGTCTGTATCTATTTTTGCCATTGTTCCAATTGGTATAACAGTTTTCTTATCTATATGTCCAAAATTATTTGATTTTATTATTGGAAAACTGTATTCTCCATCTAATGTATCTAACAAGATTTTCTCTATACTTACTGCACCATCATAATTTCCAAGCCAAATTCCTTTTATTTTGTCAAATACTCCATTTTGTTTCATATGGTAAAAATAATTGCTAACCAACTCTGGTGGTGTTTCTATAAATAATTCTTCTAAAAATAGTATTTTATCTGTAAAATCAATACTATATTTTCCACATACCATTTCATTTACCAAACTTAAATTACCACCAACTAAAATTCCTTTTGCCTTTTCCTCTTTAATTGTAACATATTCATCATCTGCTTGTCCAAGGCTTAAACCACCTTCCACAAACCTTTTTATTACTTCCTCATATCCATATTTAGTTTGCCATGAAGTTAATGCTTTAAATGTTGGTCCATGAAATGTTACTAATCCAGTTTTTGCATAAATTGCATTTAATAATGATGTTGAATCACTAAATCCACATATTATTTTAGGATGATATTTTATTGCATCATAATCTAAATAATCAAATGTAGAGTTTGAATTAAATCCTCCTGATATACAGAATATAGCTTTTATTTCATCATTTTGAAACATATAATTTATATCTTCTGCTTTTTGTTTTGCAGTTGCTGAATATCCCAATTTATTTGATATAGCATTTGGTGCAAATTTAATTTTAAATCCTGAACTTTCCATAAGCATTATCGAATTATTTATTGTTTCTAAATCTTCTTTTAGTACAGGTCTTGATGGTGCTATCAAACCGATAGTATTACCTTTTTTTAATTTTTCAGGAATCATAATTACCTCCTATTTTATCGCTATTATTGCTCCATTCACTCCAAAGCTTTTTCCATCTGCTCTATATGAATGAAATTCATTTGAATGGCACATTGTACAAATATTACTGTCTATTATATTTTCCGCTTTTAATCCTATATTTTTTAATAACTCTATGTTGATTTTTACTGTATCAATATAGTATTTTTGCTTACCTTCCTTTTTGTCTCCTTGCTTAATTATTTTGTCAATGTTTTTTAACTCTTTGTATTTATTATAAAATAAGTCTTTTACATCTTCATCAACTTCAAAACAGCATTGTCTTATACTTGGACATATACAACATATAATGTCTTCAGGATTGCTCTGATATTCAGTTATCATCTTTTCTATTGCTTTTACTATTATTCCTTTTAAAGTACCTTTCCAGCCCGAATGAATACTTCCTATAGCCTTTTTTACTGGATCATACAAAAGCATTGAAATGCAATCTGCAGAAGTTGTAAGAAGCGCAATATCTTTTTTATTTGTTACTATTCCATCAACATCTTTTAGTTCATCAACTGTTTTAATATCTTCTATTTTCTTTACAGTATCTGTATGTGTTTGATATGGTCTTACAACAGCTGTGTTTTCTAAATTTAAACTTTTTAATATTTTATCACAACTTTGTCTAAAAAAATCAATATTTTTTATTTGAAAGTTTAACTGATTATTACTTCTCATTGTATAACAATGTGTTACTTCTGGATACTCTAATAATCTTTTAAATTGAATATATTCAATTCCTTCATTATTTCGATAAATTATATTTTCCATATCTATTCCTTCTTATTGACAAATGTCAAATATTTGTTATATAATAATAATAGGAAATGAAAAACCACAAATGTGGTTTGCCGAATTAAATGTAAAAAACACATCTAAATCGTCAAAATTATACAGATGTGTTTTTTTATTGGTTAATTTTTTGCTTACTCATAATTATAACTAATGCTATAATTAAGGTAAACGTAATGATAGTTACTCCAATTAAAGAATAATATAATATGTATATTGTTGCAATTAATGATTGTATTTCTATCATACGCCTCACCTCCTTGTAGGAGGCAAACCACATCTGTCTTTTTCATTTCCTATAATTCTATAGTACAACATTTACTTATAAATGTCTAGCGAACATTTGAAATTTTTTCCAATACTTTTTCTTTATTAACATTTGGTATGTAGTTGTAATTATTTTTTGTAGTTTGATTAAACTGGCAAATAGCCTTATAACTACAATATTCGCAAGGTGTTTTCTTATCCCTAGTTCTATAATATGGTTCAATTCCAATATTTCCATTTAAAATTTCTTCTGAAATTTGTTTTATAATTTTTTCCATATAATTTTGTAAGTTTTCAAATTGTTTTCTATTTAATGTATTTGGTTTGTCACTAACTTCTCCATCTTTGCCTATATATGCTGGAACAATATTAGAACTACCAGATACTAAATTTGTGTCCATTTTTCTTACAATATTACTATCTGCAAGTATAAGTCCTTGCATTTTAAACTGTTTTCTAAGTTCTTCTGTAATTTCTTCATCAGTCATATTGGGATTTGCATTTAATACTGGATCTATTAAGTTAAAATATAATGCCCCTGCTGGTGTTACCTCTTCGTTTTCACAAGCTGCATCCAAATATGTTAATAATTGAAGTTGCAAACCTGCATATACTTCATTTAGATTTATATTTTTTATTGATGATTTATAATCTATTATTCTAATATAATTTCCATCTGCAGTTTTTGCTATATCTAATCTGTCAATTTTTCCAGTTATCTCAACCTTTTTACCATCTTTTAACTCATATATAATTGGCTCATATTGACCACCTTGTTTAAATTCAAGTTCATGCCCTAGCACTTCAAAGTCACTATATTTTAAGCTATCTACAATATATTTCATAGATTTTGTAATTACCTTTTTTAGCCTTTGAGCTAATATTCTGTATTTTGGAATACTATTAAATATATCATATTTTTTTAATGTTAGTTTTTCCTCAACAATATCTTCTGTAATTTGTTTTATTTGTTCTTCTTCAATATTTTTTACAGATATGTTTAATTCATCTAGTCTTTCAAAAAAACTGTCTATTACTTCATGCATTAAGTTTCCTGTATCAACAGCCTCAACATTAAAGCTATCTTTTTCTTTTAATTTTAATCCATATTTTAAATAATATGAAAAAGCACAAGCTTGATATTGTTCTAGCCTTGACACACTTGTTTTTAAAGTATTGCCATATAATTTTTCCAATTTATTTTGCTTTAATTTTTCTGGTTCATTTTTATATTGTAAAGCTTTTATTGCTGACTCTAATTTTGTTTTATAATTAGCTTGATAATAATTGTATACATCAAACCAAATAGGTTCTATTTCCTCACCCTGTGTAAAACTTCTTAAATTTACTAATAATTCATCAAATGTAGTTTTAGAAAGTAATACCTCACTTTTTCTTTCTATTACATCACTTTGTTCCTTTATATTAGGAAATATTCTTTTAATTTTATTTATTAGTATTGATGCTCTTAAAGATTTTCCTTCTGCATCTGATGAAGCATAAGATAAATAAAGTTTTTCTTCTGCTGTTGTAAATGCTTTGTAAATATTAAAATTGTCATCATAGATTTGCTCTATTGTTCCTTTTGCAAGTTCTATTCCTTGCTCTTTTAATATGTTTCTATCTTTATCATCTAAAAATCCTTCATCTTTTTGTATACTTGGAAAACTCCCGTCATTTAAACCTATAATAAAAACTGCCTTTACTTTGTGTGATCTTGAACGGTCCACATCTCCCACTATTACTTGATCTGCAGTTGCAGGAATTGTACCTAAGTCACTTTGGTTAAATCCCATTTTTAATATTTTTGCATATCTATCAAAAGTTATATTTTTATTACCTAGAACTAACACTATTTCATCGAATAAATCGGTTAAAATTTTAATACTTAATTCATATTGTTTTGCAATTTCTAGTTCATTATTTTGTTTCAATTCTTCAATTTTAGTTTCTAGCTTTTCATATATATTATTTTGGACTAAAAATTCATATAACCCAGTTGTTATTTCTTTTACCGTTTTTAATCCTGCTAACTGTTTTTTAAATTTCAAAAGAGGTTCTACAACTTTATCTCTTGCATATATTATTTGCTTTTGTTGTTCTTCTGTTTCATTGTAAAAGTTCCACTCTTTTGCATACCATTTGCTTCCTTTTATGCCCCATTTTAAGCAATAATTTTCTAATACAGCTATTTCTTGTATATCTAAATCTAGTAATCCTGTTTTTATATATCCAAAAACAGATTCATAAGACCAGTTCTTTGCAAATATTTCTAATAAAGATAATACATATCTTACTAAAATATTACTTCCTAAGTCTTTTTTCTCATCTATAAAAACTGGTATATTATATTGCTCAAAAATTGCTTTACATAAACTTGAATATATATCTATATTTTTTGTAATTACAGCCATTTCTTCATATTTGTAGCCTTTTTTTGCAAGTTTCGTTATTTGTATTGCAACATTTTCTATTTCAGAATATGGATTACCTGCTAAAAATATAGATAAGTTCTCATTTTGTTTATCGTATTTTTTATAAAAAGTTGATGCCATATTTTCTGCTAGATGTTGTAATTCTTCAGTTTTAAATCTGTATGGCGTATTTAGAAAAATTGGTTTTTCTACTTCTATTTGCTCTTGGTTTGCAATTTCTAAAATCCTTTTTACTGTTTGTTTATTACTATAAAATGTGTCTATATCCGCATTTGTGTTTGCTTGTAAATTATCTGCACAAATTGTTATTGTAATTTTATGTGATATTCTCATAAGTTTTCTTAAAATTTCATATTCTTGTAAAGTAAATCCCGCAAATTCGTCAATATATATATCGCAATTTTTAAATTCATTTGATTCTTCTAGTTCTTCTGCTAAAAGAGTTAACCCATCATTTTCGTCAATATATTGATTTTGAATTGAAGTGTTATATAAATCATATAAATTTGTAATATCTTCAAGCTTTTTTTGTAAGTATTTATCTTGAGTATTTTTAGTAACTTCTTTTAATGTATCTGGCTGAACTTGATGTTTTTTTAGCTCAGTTAATTGTCTTGATATCATTTCTACATTTTCATCCGACTTGCCTAAAAATGAAAACTTATTATTTTCTGTTAATAAAATATGATCTATAAGCATTGCTTTGCCCGAACCAGATAAATTTATTCTTGTTTTTTTGCCTACTTCTCCTAAAATTCTATATGCCATACGTGCAAATGTAATTACTTCTGCTGAAATCATACTTTTTGAAGAAGATGTTTCAAGTAATTTTTGCTCTGCTGTATATGAAAATTGCTCTGGTGTAATTACTTTTATTTTGTATGGACTTTTTTGTTTTATTTGTTTATTTATTTGATTAAAAACATATGTACTTTTTCCTGTACCTGATGTTCCATATACAATTTGAATACTCAAAACTCTCTCCCTCCAATTTTAAAAAAATGTGAAACATTTTTATTGTTTTTTCTAGCTTTTGTTTCACATTTATATTATAGCATAAAGAAAAAAATATGAAATATTTTTTGAATTTTTTTAAAAAATTTGACATATAATAAAATTAGTGCTATACTAGTAATAGCTTAAGCAAGTCATTGGATGTCATTAAGATTTGCACTGAGATATGTTCGTCGCATATCTCTTTTTTATTGCGCAAAAATTTGTTGCATAAGGCTTCCATACTAAAAAAGAAAGAGGCGGTCGTCGTCCGCCCCCAAAGATTATTCTTTGTTTGTGCTTTGGTTTTCATCATTATTACTGCTTAAAAGCAATAATATAATTAATCGCCAAATCAGTTCATAGGATGTCATATAAAACTGCACCTCCCTTCTTCAGGGAATTATCCTTATGTAAGGACTTTTTTATTATACTTTAATTCCAAATTTTCCGCAATATGTTTTCCATAAATTGTAAAATCTTTTTATTATCAATTTTGTTTATTATTTTTTGAACAAAGCTTACGCTTCGCGTTTCCAATAGAATAAATACTGCTGTGCTAATCCTGCTAAATCACCATATTTTTCTGTTGCTAGTTTTTCAATTTGATCTCTTTTTAACTTGGTTTCGTCTGGTAATTTAAAATATAGCTCATTCATAACTCTTCTTACCCATACATCTACTGGAAATACATTTAAACATTTTAATGTTGAAAATAGCATAATACAATCTGCTACTTTTGGTCCAACTCCTGGTAATGTTAATAAAGTCTCTTTTATTTTTTTGCTATCTTTTTCTTGTTCTAATTTTTCTAAATCTATTTGCTTTGATACAACTAGTTTTGTTGTATCATATATTCTTTTATCTCTAAACCCTAATCCTAATGCTCTTAGGTCTTCTATACTTGCTTTTGACAATTGTTCTGGTGTTGGAAATGTATAATATTCATTTCCTTTCCATTCAATTTTATTTCCATATTTTTTGGCCATTCTTTCTATTATGCCTTTTATTCTTGGAATATTATTGTTAGCTGATATTATAAAAGATATAGTCGTTTCCCACAAATCTTGATTTAGTAACCTTATTCCGCTTCCATAGTCAATACTATTTTTTAGTGGCTCATCTATTTTAGATAGTTTATTTTTTATGTCGTCATAATCTCTATCCAAATCAAAATATTTTGTTACTATTTCTTTTATATCTCCATCACAAATACCATCAAATATAATTTGATGGTTTTGTTCTTTTACATTTAATACATTATTTTTGAAAACTCCTGTATAACTTCCATCTAGCTCTTCATTCCATCTAAAGCATTGTCCACATTCAAATATGTGCTTCAACACAAAGCTTCCGTTGTTTTCTATTTTGTATTGTTGTTCCATTTATGTCTCCTTTTGAATATCTTTTTTACACTGCTACTGATAATATAATGTTTTTCGCAGTGACGGCTGTGGGGACCAGCAAGCTAGAAGATGTTACTAAATTTTTTCAAATCATTATTAATGTTTGCAAAAAATTGTTGTTACATCTTCTTGCGTAGCAGGGATGGAACAGAGAAAAACATTATATTATCATGTAAGTCCTAAAAAACTATTTAGTAGAGATATCAAAATAAAATTCTACCCCATTAGAAAGATTTTGCACTCCATATTCATTTTGATAATTATTTTGTATAGCTTTTACTATTGATAATCCTATTCCACTTCCGCTATTTTCACGATTACGTGAATCATCTACTTTGTAGAATCTTCCCCATACTCTTGTTAAATCTTCTTCTGGTATCTTATCTCCTGTATTAAATACACTAACTCTAATTTTGTTATTTATATTTTGTATTGTTATTTTTATCTGTTTCTCACCATTTACTTCTTTTGCGTGTTTTATTGCATTTGTAAAATAATTAGTCATTACTTGCTCTATATAAAAATCATCAGCATATGCATATATAGGTCCACTTTCATCAAATACTACCTGTATTTGATTTTCTTCTAACATTACATTGCACTTTCTAATAACCTCATTTATCAGTTCCACAATATCAAATTCTTCATCTGTAAATTCACGTTTTCCATATTCAAGTTTCATTAACTCCAATAATTGCTTTACCAATATATCCATTTTATTAGATTCATCTAGTATTACTTCAGCATAAAATCTTCTAGACTCATCATCAGTATTTACATTTTCAATTAACCCCTCTGCATAACCTTGAATTAGTGCTATTGGAGTTTTTAATTCATGTGATACATCTGATATAAACTGTTTTCTCATTTCATCTATTTTAGACTTTTCCTCAATGTCCTTTTCAAGTTCACTATTTGTTTCTCTTAATTGTTTTATTGTCGCTTCAAGTTTATCAGACATGGTATTTATATTCTTACCAAGTTCATTTATCTCATCATCAGAATCATTTATTCTATATTTTTGCTCAAAATCCAGTTTAGCCATTTTTTTAGTAATATCATTTAATTGTAAAATAGGTTTTGTAAATCTTTTAGCTATTAAGGACGCAATAAATGCCGATATTATCACAGTAGCAATTCCAATAACAATAAGTGTATTATTTGAAATTCTAACACTTTCTTCTATTGGGGCAATTGGTATTCTTATATATAAAATATAGCCATTGTCTAGTTTACCAGATAATAAAATATAATTTAAACTGTTACTTGTATCATCTATTTTTCTTATAGTCATTTTTTCATCACTATAAAGTAAGTTTTTTCTTTCCTCCAAATGTGTTTTATATTTTTCTTGTGCTGTTTCAATACTTGACAAAAAATCTTTATTAGTTGAAAAAAGTATTAAATCAGTATCTGCTTGAATTAAAATATCAAAATTGTTTCTAAACGCTACTTTTTTTAATTCTGTTTCTAAGTTAATTGCCAAATCAGGATCATTATAATAATTATTTATTTTACTATATACTTCCTTAATAGTATTTGTCTTATTATAAATATAAAAATTCTCTAATACCAAGCTATTTATTGCTATTAAACATATTACTAAAAGAATAGTAACCACACAAAGAATTAAGAATAGTTTTACTCTTACAGATTTTAATTTTTCTCTAATCATTATTTTGCTCCATTTGGTTTAATTTCAAATTTGTACCCAACGCCTCTCATCGTTTCAATGTATTTTCCTTTTTTACCTAATTTGTGTCTTATTTTCTTAATATGACTATCTATTGTCCTTGAATCACCATAATAGTCATAATTCCAAACATTGTTTAATATTTTATCTCTAGATAAAGCTATTCCCTCGTTATCTACTAAGTATTTTAATAACTCATACTCACGTAAACTCATTTCTATTTGTTTTCCATCTACTTTAACGGTTCTTCCTTCTGGGTCAATTACAATGCCATCATAATCTTTTACTTCAGTTTTATCACCCATAGTTCTTTTTAATATAGCTTCAACTCTTGCTACTAATATTTTAGGACTGAATGGTTTTGATATATATTCATCAACTCCAAGTTCAAACCCAAATAATTCGTCTTGTTCTTCACCTCTTGCTGTTAACATTATAATAGGTACTCTTGAAGTTTGTCTTATTTGTCTAAGTACAGACCATCCATCAAGCTTTGGCATCATTACATCTAGTAATATAAGGTTAATGTGATTTTTGTTTTCTTCATATATCTGAAGTGCTTCTTCTCCATCTCCTGCTTCTAATATACTATAACCTTTTTGTGCCAAAAAGTCTTTTATTAATTTTCTCATTCTTGATTCGTCATCTACTACTAAAACGGTAATATTGTTCATGTATTTTTCCTCCTAAATATTACATAACTATTATACATTATACAAAGGTTTTATGTCTAGATTGTGAACAAAAAAAGAAAAAATCGCCATTGAGGATCAATAGCAATTAAACTATATATTTAATTTCGTTATACGGAAAGTACTTTCTCATTAAATTTCTCAAAAATATTTCCGCTTCTCGTCTTACATCTTTATTGTATGTGTATTTTCCCTTTCCTCTACCAGTCATTATTTCTTGATTGTATAAATTAGTTTGCTTCGGAAAAGCTTCTTGATTTATCATTCTATGAACATAGCTATATGTCATAAATATTATTTCAAAAAATACATCTTTTTTTACCTGTTCTGATAAATTTTCTGCCAAATATTGAATTAGTTCTGTATATTGCTTTTTCCAATCTTCTACCAGAATTACAGGTGCAATTAAAATTCCTAGCTTATATCCTGCATCTTTTAATTTATTTATTGCTTTTACCCTATTTTCTAATGGTGATGTTCCTATTTCAATTGTTTTAATTATCTCTCTTGGATTTACGCTCATTCTTACTATTACCTTTCCATTGTGGGCTAATGGTAAAATTGGATCAACCATATCAAACTTAGTTGGAAATGTTAGTAAGCCTTTTGGATTATCTTTAAAATTTTCAATTGTCCATACTAAATTATTAGTAATAGTATTTTCCAAAATCAAGTCACTATTGCTTCCTATTTCAAAGGTCAAATTTTTTTCTGATTCATTTGCAACTTTTATTATTTTATTTAGCATTTGTTCTCTATTAACAAATAACCTTAAATATGCACATTTGTTATAATTACATACCAAGTAACAATATAAACACATTGCTATACAACCTGATGATGTATATGGAACTAAAAAATCTGATGTTTTGTGATTCGGCACAAATTTATGTGTTTTTCTAATTCCAATTATTAAATTTTGCTTCATTTGTGGGAACTCACTATTTTGTTTTTTTCTCATTTCTTCTATATTATTATGATTTTCTATTTCAATACACTGTATTCCTTTATTTCTATACCTTTGTAAAAGTTCTTTTCCAAGTTCATAGTTTTCACTTTCTTTCTCATAATAAACAGCTTTGGGCAAGAACATATTTAAATCACCTCTAAATATATTCTTGCCCAACATTTTTTTATTATTCAGTTTTTATTTTTCAATATACCCACTTGTTTTTTGCGTATACATTTCATCTGTCACAGATTTGTAAGTCTCACCTTTATAATCATCTGTGAATCCATTATATGCTTTATAAATTTCTCCAGTATCTGTGTTATAAACCCTTTCATAACCCAAAGTTGCATCACTTTGTTTTTGACTCATAATATCATATGTTGTTTGTCTATTTTCCCATGCTTGCATATATGAATCAAATGCTGCTTGAATTGAAGCACTTAAAGCTAAAGCTTGTTTTGTTTGTGCATTTCCATCATCTATTGTCTTTTTTACATAAGCATCACTAAATTCTATTGAATTAGCTGATTGTAATAAAATATCTTTATAGTCTATAAACTCGTCTTTATTAGAAGTTATTGACATTATATCATACACCATATAGTATAGCATATCTGTTCCACCTTGGTATTGATTTCCAAAATTTACTATAGATGCCATAAACATACCTTCACCTTGTTTATTGTTGTCTCCTGTAAATGTAGCTCTTAAAACTTTGCTATCTAATGCAACACTTTTCATAGATGCTTTAGAATCAGATTCTTCTAATTTTGTAAAGTTGCTGAATTTAGGGAAATTAAATGTACTCAATGTTGATTCAATTGAATTCATGTATGAACCTATTTCATCAAATTTCTTATAAAATCCTTCTGTTGTTGGTTTTTCTAAAACCACAGCATCTGCAAATACTTTGTATTGACTATTGTTTCCACTTAGCTTATAGTAATTTTGCCAAAAAGCTTTCCCTGCCGTACTTTTTAATAGTGGTTGCATTTTTAACATTAAAAATATTTGGTTATTTATTTCATTTGGATCATACACTTTAATTGCATAATACATTCCTGTTCCACCAGTTTCAACTTTCCATCCTTGTGGTTTTTTCATTGAAAATTCTGATGTTGAATAATCTTCTAAAGTTAATTGACTTGCTGTATTAGCTACTATCTTAACATTATCTTGTCCTTTAACTGTTACTCCATTGTTGTCATTATTGTTCTGATCTGTATTATTATTTCTGGTCATTAAATATCCTCCTCCAAATACCACTATAAAAACCACAATAATTGCTATTATCCAATTTCTTTTATTTTTATCCTCCATAGTTTCCTCCTTATAATGATTATTATACAATATAGTATTTACAAAAATCTAGTCTTTTTAGTCTTATATTTATATAGTATCATAACTTATATTATTATTTTACATTTCTTCCAAAATTTCCATGACTTCTTGGAAGTTGATTTTTTGCTAAAATTGTGCTAATATTTATCAAGAAAATTTTTTGGAGGTTTGTTATGACTTTTAATGAGCAACTAAATAAATATATGGAACAATTTGATTGTTCTTCTCAAGACCTTGTAACTGCATCTGGACTATCATCTTCTGTTATCAGTCGTTATCGTAATGGTGATAGAACTCCAAATGTAAAAAGCAACCAACTAGAACAGTTAGCTATTGGTCTATATAAAATATGCTGTGATAAAAATATAAAAGTAGAACAAAGTGAAATTTATAATACTTTAGCCAATTCTTTAAATGATATATTAATTAGTTCTGAACAATTGAGCAAAAATTTTAACGAAATAATATCGGCATTAAATATTAGTATGGCAGATTTAGCACGTTCCATAGGCTATGATGCATCATTCTTATCAAAAATTCGTGCTGGTAGCAGAAAGCCATCAAAATCAAAAGATTTTGTTGAATCTGTATGCTCATTTGTATCGTCAAAATACAATTCTCAAAGCAATAAAGAGACTATAGCTTTACTTATAGGCTGTAATGTTGATGACTTAAAAGAACAACCAGATTACCTTTCTCATTTGATAAATTGGCTTTCAAATAATACATCTATCGAAGAAAATTCTATTAGTAATTTCTTAAAAAACTTAGATGAATTTGATTTAGGTCAATATATAAAAGCTATTCATTTTGACGAATTGAAAGTTCCATTTGTGCCTTTTTATAAATCTTCTTCGAAAAATTATTATGGTATAGAGGAAATGAAAAAAGGAGAATTAGACTTTTTTAAAGCAACTGTCTTTTCAAAGTCAGAAGAACCTGTTTTTATGTGTAGTGATATGCCTATGGAAGATATGGCAAAAGACGTAGATTTCGGTAAAAAGTGGATGTTTGCTATTGCAATGACATTGAAAAAAGGCTTACATTTAAATATTATTCACAATTTAGACAGGCCATTTAATGAAATGATGTTAGGATTAGAAAGCTGGGTTCCAATTTATATGACTGGACAAGTTTCACCATATTTTCTTAAAGGGACTCCAAATTCTATATATTGTCACATTAATTATGTATCTGGTGCCGCAGCACTTACTGGTGAATGTATAAATGGATACCATAATAAAGGCAAATATTATTTAACAAGTTCCAAATCTGAAATTGCATATTACAATGAAAAATCAAAAAACTTACTTAGTAAAGCCACTCCTCTTATGGAAATCTATAGAGCAGAATCTAAAAATGCATTTTCTGTTTTCATGGCTTCAAGCCTAAAAATTAAAGGAGCTCGTAGAAGAATAGTATCTTCATTACCAATTCATACAATATCTGAAGACTTACTTTTAAAAATATTGAAGCGTAACAATATTTCAGAAGATGATATAAAAAATATATTAGAATCTGTAAATAACCAAAAGAATTTTATAAAATCTGTATTAAAAGACGAAATTTTTGAAGACGAAATAACAAATTTTTCAAAAGACGACTTCGAGAAATTTCCTCCAACTCTATCACTCGCAGACAGTTTTTATGATGGTAAAATATACTACAATTATGAAGAATATATAGAACATTTAGACTTAACAAAAAAATATGAGAAGAAAATAAATAATTACAAACTAACAACCAACAATTATCAAACATTTAGAAACATACAAATACTATTCTGTGGAAAAGAATGGGTTATGATATCAAAAACCAGCAATCCATCTATACACTTTGTAATACATCATCCAAAACTAAAAGAAGCAATCGAAAACTTCATTCCCCCAATCATAGAAGATTAATGTCAGTTCGGGGACGTTTCTTTAACTGACATTTTTGTCAGTCGGGGGACACATCTTCTTTAACATATTAATAAATTTTAAAAAAATAGCAATTTATAGAGTAAATTCACCTTAATCAATTCTATAAATTGCTAATTTTTATATATGACATTTTAAGATCTGTCCCTTAGCTGACATTTGTGTCAGTTAAAGAAACGTCCCTCAACTGACATGCTTTTATTTTTATTCCTTGCTCTGAAAACATTTTCTCATGTTCTGTTTCAATGTTTTCCCAAAAATCGGGTTCACTTTGCAAATCTCTTGTTATTTTTTCTATTTTAAATCCTGCATCTTCAAAATAATGTATACTTTCTTCAAACAAATTGTCATCATCTGTTTTAAAATAAATCTTTCCACCAGGTTTTAAAAATTGTTTATAATGCTCAAGCTGTCTTGTATATGTTAATCTCTTTTTATGATGTTTTCCTCTTGGCCATGGATTACAAAAGTTTACGTATATTCCTTCAACTGAATCTTGTTTATTTAAAATTAACAAAATTCTTTCAATATCAAAACGTGTAAGTATAATATTATCTATTTCTCTATTTCCTTGATTATATACTTCTTCTACCTTTCTTTTGGCTAATCCAAGCATTGGATCTACTAAATCAATTGCTAAATAGTTGTTTTCTGGATGTAGAAATGCTTTTTGTGATATAAATCCGCCTTTTCCACATCCTAGTTCTACAAATAAAGGTTGCTCTGGTCTTGCATATTCATTTTTCCATTTTCCAATTATTTCTTCAGGGTGTTCTCTATAAAATTTGCTTTCTTCTAATTCTTTTCTTGCCCATGGCTTATATCTAATTCTCAAGTTTCATTTTCTCCATTTTGATTATTTTTATTAAATCTTGCTAGTATTTCAGTAGTTTGCTTTATTTTTACTTTGCTGAAGATGTGTCCCCCATCTGACACTTTTGTCAGTTAAAGATACGTCCCCAAGCTGACAAAAATGTCAGTTTAAGAAACGTCCCCGAACTGACAAAAAGCTTTTCTCTAGGTTGGCGTTGTGGTATATTGTTACCGCATTTTGAATGATTTTTATTTCAAATTTGGTGTTTTCTATTGTTTCTCCGTCTACATTGAATCTTATTGGCTGTTTTGATGTTACTTGTATTTTGTTTGTTTTAAAGTGTTGTATTCTTTTGTCTTCTTCTAGTTTTCCTTTTTTTAGTTTTAATAATAGGTTTATTATTGTTGGCATTTTTTGTTTTTCTGTGTAGTACACTTCAAATGTTCCATCTTCTAAACTTGCTTTTGGTGAAATGTTATATCCTCCTCCATAGTACCTTCCGTTGCATATGCTAAGTATGGTGAAGTTGTTTGTTTCGTCTTTTTCTTCTGATTCGAAATGTATTTCTTTAAATTTAAAGTGTGTAAATGTATATATAATACTTGCTGTATATAAATTTTTTATTTTGATGTTTTTCTTTTTCATTAATGGAACATTGTTGGCTACTTCTGCATCAATTCCAACACACGCAATGTTTAAAAAGTATTTTCCATTAATTACCCCAACATCAGACTTAATTTCTGTTTTTCCTAATTCTTTTATTGTACGATAAAAGTCATTTCCTGAACCTGCTGGAATAATTCCTAATTTATTTTTTGTTCCAACTATTCCATTTAACACTTCTGATAAGGTTCCGTCTCCGCCTACAGCATATATAATATTTTCTTGATCTTTATAGCTTTGTGCTAATCTAGTTGCATCTCCTGGTGCTAGTGTATAACAAATTTCATATTCTAGTTTTTCTTTTTTACATACTTTTTCAATATTTCCTATTATTTTCATTGCATTGCCTTTAGCTGATTCTGGATTAACAATAAATACATACTTCATTTTATCACCTATTTTTTCTTTTTTAATAATAGTTCAGTTATTTTTTCAGTTAATACTGTATTTGCTTCTATTACTTCCATATTTGAAACATCTATTGGATCTCCAAATTCTATTGTCAATCCTCCAAATGGTCTATATTTCCCCGTTATTGCAAAAGGTACTATTTTAGCATTTGTTTTCTTAGCTATTCTTACTGTTCCTTTTTGAAGTGGTAAGAGTAATTTTTCAGTTTTATTTCTCGTTCCTTCTGGAAATATACCTATTGATTTTCCATCCTCTAATAATTCTATTGCAGATGCAAATGAATCTTTATGAAGTTTTCCAACATGCACTGGTAAAACACCACAACTTCTAAAAAATGGTCCTAATGGACTATTCGTATATACATCTTTTATAAAAAAATGTATAACCCTTTTTGTGCTTATTCCAACTAATACTGGGTCTGGATATGCTTTATGGTTTCCTGCCAAAATTATTGGTCCTTCATTTGGAATAACTTGTTTATTTATTATTTTAGGTTGATATATAATCTTTAAAAGAAACCTTGCTAATGGCTTTAAAAATTTATAGTTCCATGTTGGTACTTTTTTCATTTATACATCCCTTTCTTTTTTATGGAGCAAAGTATGCTCCGTTACAATTTTTCATAGACTGCTTAACACTTTTTTCTAGTCATTACTGCACATATGCTTTCTTGTCATTTCAAGTAAATCTAATGGTGTAAATCCCACGATTTGGATTTTTGAGCGATCTTTTTTTACGCATTCTTCTAATATTGATAATATTTTTTGTTTTGTTTCTTGTTTTTCCATATCAATATAATCAATAATTATTATTCCTCCAATATCTCTTAAACGTAATTGCTTTGCTATTTCAACTGTAGCTTCTTTATTTACAGTATATACTGTTTGTTCTAGGTCTTTACTTCCTATATATTTTCCTGAATTTACATCAATTGCTGTTAGTGCCTCAGTTTTATCTATAGTAATAAATCCACCACATTTTAGCCAAATTTTACGATTATTTGTTTTTTCAATTTGTTCTTTTACATCATATATATCAAGCACATCTTGTTTGATTTCTACTTTAACTTTTGCCTCAAGTCCAGTATCTTTTAGAAAACTTGTTACATATTCACTTACTTCTTTATTATCTGTAATAATTCTTTCCACATTTTGGTCTATTGTGTCTATTAATATTTTTTCTATAATTCCATTACTTTTATATAATATAGTTGGTTCAAATTCTTTTATCTCTTTAATTTTGTTTGCATTTAGTATTATTTGATTATACTTTTCTAATAATTGTTCTATATCTTTTTGAATAAGTTCTTGTTGTTTTTCATTTGCTGAAGTTCTTATTATAACTCCAAAACCTTTTGGTAAACTTTTTTTAGCTATTTCTGTAAGCCTTTTTCTTTCTTGATCTTTTTCTATTTTTTTAGAAATTGTAATAAACTCTGAATTAGGCATTAATACTACAAATCTACCTGGCAAACTAATATGTGTAGATACTCTTGCACCTTTTTTGTTTGTGCTGTCTCTTTTTACTTGTACTAATATTGGTGCTCCTGCTTTTACATAATTTTTTATATCATATTTACTTAATTTTTCATTTTTATTTCCTGTTTCATTACTTACTTTTGGAATAATATCTTTTATATGAATAAATGTATTTTTTTCAACTCCTATATTAATAAAAGCTGCTTGCATTCCAACTAAAACATTTTCAACTTTTCCTAAATATATATTTCCTTCAAGTCTTATTTGCTCTGGTTTTTCTTCGTATTTTTCAATTAATTTTCCATTTTCAACTAATGCTACTATTTTGTTATTTTGTTTGTCTTGACTAATTATTACTTCTTGCATATTTATACCTTTCTATTTACTAATTAAACTTGTTCATAGTGTTATCAATTCCGTGTTCAGTGTAATAAATAGCTGCATCTGCCGCTTTATCTATTCCCGCTTCTAGACTTTTGTATTTTTCCTCATCCATTTTTCCAATAACATAATCAATGGCATCATATTCATCTACTGGTCTTCCAATTCCAACTCTAATTCTTGGAAAATCTTCTGTTACAAGTTCGTGTACTACTGACTTTGCACCATTATGAGTACCCGGTCCACCTTTTTTACGTATTTTAATACTTCCTACCTCAACGTCCATATCATCATATATAACTAGAACATCTTCTATTGGTATTTTATAAAAGTCCACAAATGGTTTAATTGATTGTCCACTAAGGTTCATATATGTTTGTGGTTTTAATAAAATAACTTTTTCATTATTTATAATTCCACTTCCATATAATCCGTTAAACTTAGTTCTTGAAATATCAATTTCATACTTTTTTGCAATTTTGTTTATTACATCAAATCCCATATTATGCCTTGTATAACTATACTCTGGCTCAGGGTTTCCTAGTCCCACTATCAAATACATTTTATTTTCCTCTTTTAACTTAACATCATTTCATAATATCTAGCGTGTGTTGTAGAATTTCTTAATTCTTCTTTTTCAACAAAGCCATTTTTCAAATAAAACCCTATTGCTCTTTCTAAACTTTCATATGTTCCTAATTGTAGTTTTTGTAAATTAAGTGTTTGTATTGAAAAATCAAAAAGTTCATTTAATAGTTGCTTAGCCAAACCTTTTCCTCTATGTTCTATATCACAACATACATTTTCTATTCTTCCAACACTGTCTTCTAATGTTTTAAGCATCATTGTTGCTAATACTTTTCCGTTTTCTTCTATATACCATATATATAAATTTTTATCATTATAATCTTTTTCCAAATAATGATCTTTAAAATTTTCAAATCCGATTTTCTTTAACCATAACATCAACAGTTAATGTCTTTATGGCATTTTGAGTTTCTGTATTTTCTTCATATCTTTTTACAATATAGTTTTCCAATTGTTACATCATCTCTTTTCACATAACTTTAGTGTGCAGAATTAAATCTATAATTCTTTTCCTCTTTTCTTTCTACTTTTTTTATTTCATCTAATGTTCTTTTTGAATTATTATAATCTAAATAGTGAAATGTGTGTGTTATAATATTTTTGAATTTTTCTTCTATTTCACAATTGTTTTTTATGTAAAAAATAATTTTATTTATTATTTTATCTTCATCTTCTATAAGTTCACCAAATCCGTCTTTTTCATAGTCATAATACCCTTTGTTGTAATGTGATGAGAAAAACTTTTCTTGGTCAAACTGATAATAAATAATTGGTTTTTGTAAAAATGCCACATCAAAATGTGTACTTGAATAGTCTGTAATAAACAAAGCACATTCTTTAAATAATGTAGAATACTTTATATCTTTTGTTGATAAAATATCAACATATTCATTTTTTAAATTCATAAAACTATCTTTGTACTTTTCTGATGCTGGATGTAATAAAAATTGAATTTTATACCCATATTCTTTTACAATATTTATTAACTTTTCATTGTTTAATAATTTCTGATATTTTTGGTAAAATTCAGATTCTTCAAGTGATTTTACTCTATCTTTTGTATATTCAACATCTTCTAAAAACGCTCTCCAAGTAGGGGCAATTAGAATTATTTTCTTTCTTTCATCTTTTAATCTATCAAATCTTGCAAGCCCTGTACATACAATTTGTTCTTCATCATACATATAATTTTTTACTACATCATCATATTCTGGCTTTGTAGTTGTAATAAATAAATCTGCTATAATGTGTTCTCTATTTAAAAAGTTATGAACATCATTCATAATAACACCATGTTGTAAAAATATAAATTGCTTATTAATAGCTTCTTTATACACTGCCATTTCTTGTTTATCAAATGGGTTATACACTCTATCATAATAACTTGCATGTGATGAAATTACCATTTTACAATTTAAATATTTCAGCTTATGCTTTAGTGATCCGTATTTTACTACCTTTCCAGCTTTGCTTATATCTTTGTAATTTGGCGAATTCTTATCTAGCACAAAATAGGTATATTTACACATCTTTTTATCATTTAAGTTTATATATCTAAATAATTGCTCTGCATTATCGTCTCCATACATTATTCTGTCATTTAATAAGTAGTATTTTTCCTTTGTCTTAAATAAATTTAAGATATACCATTTATGATATTGTTTTCTCGCTTTTAAGGTTTTCGACATTTCATGTTTAAATTTTTCAAAAGTCTTTCTTTTGCTTACACATATTGTCCCATTTTCATCATTTATTGTAATTACAAACTTTTTTAAAAAAATCTTGTATGGGATATTTAATAAGTTAATTTTTTCATCTTTATTATCTAAAAATTGTATATTAGTAAATGTTTCTCCATCTTGTTCTAAAACAAATTTATAACTACTTTCGGTATTAATTTTTAATGTTAATGTAAGTTTATTATAATTTATTTCTTCTGAAAAAGAATATTGTTTTACATTAAAATAATATTTTTCAGATTTATCTTCCAAATATGCTTTTATACTGTTTACTTCTTTATTTGTCTTATATAAAAATTCAATATTAGCAAGTTCGTTTTTTTCAATTTTAACATTAACCAAATTAATACTTTTTTTCATAAATTCATCCCTTATATTTCTGATTTTAATTTGTTCCAAATTTCATTTGTTTTTATATACTCATTGTAATGTTTTTTTACATTTTTATCATATTTTGATAAGTCTTGTAATAAAAAACTAAAATCTTCATCCTTAAATAGTTTATTAATTTCAGGTATGCTTGCCTCTAATTTTGTATAAGTAGATTTCATTTGTTCTTGATATGTTTCTTTGTGTGTTATATATTGAAATAATGGTTTATATTTTATCCATCCCTTAGATGCTTGTATAAATCTTTTGGCTATTTGTTCATCTTCTACTTTAATTTTTCTAAGTGTTTTAGGATATTTTTTTCTCAAAATACTAGTATATTTTAAGAATCCATCATGAAAGTGATAAACTGGAACTTTTATAACTTTTGAATCATTTAATTTTGTAGAAAAGAATGTATCTTCTCCTCTTGCTCCTTCTGGGTTATAAAATGCTGGGATTTTTTCGATATGATTTAAGTTTAAACATAAAGTAGAACCAGCTACCCATTTGCCAACTCCATCACTTTCAAGTTCATATGCTCCCTCTCCATTACTAATTTTAGAGTCTGCATATGTTACACCATTATATTTAGTAAATTTTTCTTTTATTGAATCCCATGAAATAATATCATTACTTATAGCTTCTATATACTTCTTAAATAACTCTTCATCAATATCTTCATTTAATTCAACATAAGGAATTGGTGATATGTACCCGCAGTGATACCCGATTGTTACATCTGCATCTTTTATATATTTATAATGCATTAACACATTGTTTTGTTCTTTCCATGATATTTCTTTTGTTTTTTCGTCTCTCATACAAGCAACTGGGTATTCATCATCATCCCAAAACAAAAGGTAATCCATCCCTCTTAATAATGCATAATACATTAAGGTATTTCTTCCTTTAGCATGTCCATGTCCAAAGAAAAGTTCAGCTTCTTCTTTGGTTAGCCTTTCTCTTCCTATAAGACGTTTTTTCATTTCTTCTATATCTTCTGGAGTAATATATTTAATTTTTATATCTTTATACACATTCGGCATTAAACCATAAAAGTCAACTCTAGTTGTATATTGGTAACCTAAATCAAACAAAATAAAAGCTGTTAATTCGATTTTATTTTTCTCATTTTTAAATTGATTCACCAATTGTTCATAAGTATTGTTTATTACTTTACATACATTAGGCCTGCCTGTAACAAAACCCAATCCAAATTGAATTGTTTTTTCCATGTGTTTCTCCTTAAATACAGTACTATCAAATATTACATTTAACTCTAAAATTATATCATATTTTCAAATTTGTGTCAATCTTTTTAATCGCTTGCGGCTCTAGGGTTTTTACATTATATCAGATTAAAAGAGCTATGTTAAAATAGCTCTTCTAGTTTGTATTCTTTTTCTAATTTATCATTTAAATATAATTTGCTTATTAGTTCTAATTCTTTTAAGCTTTCTTCTGCTATATTAAATGAAAATATTTTTTTTGCATCTGATAATACAATATATTGAATTGCTGTTCTTGTCGAATCTGATATTTGAATTGCACTTTTGTCAACTCTAGCACAGCTTTCGCATTTTAAGCAATTATCTCTTAAACTAAAATAGTTTAATTTTTCCTGTAAACCACAATTTCCGCATTTTCTTATTTCAGGCATAAACCCAAGCAAACAACAAAGTCTTATTTTAAAAACCGAAATTACAAAATCTAAATCTTTTTCCTCTTCTGAAATCATATATAATGTATTCAAATATAATTGTAAAATTTTATATGTATTTTGGTTTTCATCTGTTACATCATTTATTATTTTTGTTATATATGCTGCATATTTTAATTTATCTAAATCTATTCGAATATTATAAAACAGCTCAATTGTATCACATGAGTTAATATGATAACTGTTACTGCCTTGGTATAGCAAATATTCTCCAAAACATAAAAATTGAGTGCCTGACATTAAAAGACTTTTTGGTCTTCTAGCTCCTTTGGCAGAGCACCCAATTTTACCATTTGGAGTAAGTATAGTCACCATTTTATCAAAATCATTCATATTACTTTCCGAAAGGATTATCCCCTTCGTTTTTATTATTCCCATATTGTGTTTCCTCTATATTTTTTGCCATATTTTTTTCAATGTTTTCAACTTGAATTAATTCCATAAATGTGTCAATATTTCCTGTTTGTTTAAAAGTATTCCATGCTAAATTTTTAGTTGTTTTATCCATAATGCACACATCTCCTGTTCTAGAAGTTTTACTTCTAATCTTATCATTTGCTTCTTTTTAATTTTTATGCTGGTATAATTTGTAAAATATTTAATCTAATATTCCTTCACAAAATTAATCAGTATTTTTAAATAGTTTTACAAATTTATCGTTATTCACCCAATCTTCACGCACTTTTACCCACAATTGTAGATTAACTTTATCTTGTAATTCTTTTTCTAAGTCTTCTCTAGCGTAAGTACCAATTTTTTTAAGCATAGCACCATTTTTCCCAATAATTATACCTTTGTGTGAATCTCTTAAGCAATAAATTGTGGCTTCTATATTGAAGATAGGTTCATTATCTCTTGTTTTACCTCTTTTCATTTTTTCAATTTCTACAAATATTCCATGTGGTACTTCATCTTGTAAAAGTTTTAATGCTTTTTCACGAATTGTTTCAGATGCGATATCTCTTAAAGTCTGGTCTGTATATTCATCTACATCATAATATGCTGGACCTTCTTTAAGGTTCTTTTCTATTTCTTCTAAGATGACTTCTGTATCTTTTTGTTTTAGAGCAGAAATTGGAATAATAGCTTTAAATTTGTACTCATCTTTAAAAGTTTCTATCAACTTAAAGACCTGCTCTTTTTTAACCAAATCAATTTTATTAATTATTAAAATTGTATTAGCCTTTGCTTCTTTAATTTTGTCTAAAATCATTTGGTCACCTTTACCAATTCCATCTGAAGTAGCTTCTACAACAAATAAAAGTACATCTGCATCTGGAATGCTATCCCAAGCTGTTTCATTCATAGTATTACCTAATTTTGATTTTGGCTTATGAATTCCTGGTGTGTCTGTAAATATTATTTGTGAATTTTCTCTATTTACTATTGCTTTAATAGCAGTTCTTGTAGTTTGTGGTTTATTAACAACCACTGCTACCTTTTGACCAACCATATCATTCAATATACTTGATTTTCCTACATTTGTTCTTCCAACAATCGCTACAAATCCTGATTTAAACTTTTCCATATCTTCTCCTAATATAATTATATTTTTACTACTTCCATAACTAGAAATTATATGTGCCACTTGCAACTGTCAGACTGCACTGTGAAAGAAATTGTAGTATTCGGCTCGTAGCACCCTCAGTACAACCGAGATTCCCTACTCGCCTCAAAACAATTTCTAGTACTCGTTCCGCATAGACAAAGTTGCCTGCGTTCTACATATAATTTCTAGGCTGAAAATAATATAATCTCAAAATCGTAGTTTAATATTTATTATGCAAAAATTATATTACTATTATAATACAAATTTTGTAGAAAAAAGTAAATAAATTTCCACTTTTTTTCTACTATTTTTACTTGACAAATCTATATTTATCTTTTTTAGAATAATGAGTATGTAATAATTTGTGTGCTAACTCTCCATTTGGTTCACCCAAAAAATCTTTGTAAATCTGCTTTAGCACTGGATTCTCGTGTGATTTTCTAATAACACTTTTCTCATCAATCGAATACATTGCCTCAGCACGTTTTTTATGAACATCAACCTCTTCCTGAATTTTAGCACTCTTTATAGGTTGACCTCCGCCTGTAATACATCCGCCTGGACAAGCCATAATTTCAACAAATTGATAATCTGCTTTACCAGATTTTATTTCTTCCATAATAGTTTGAGCATTAGCCAATCCATGTGCTACCACAACTTTTACTTTTTGATCTCCAATTTTTATTTCAGCTCTTTTTATTCCCTTTTCTCCTCTTACTTGTTCAAATGTAATTTTATCTAAAGGCTTTCCAGTTATAATTTCAGAAACACTTCTAAGAGCTGCTTCCATAACACCACCAGTTACCCCAAAAATTGCTGCAGATCCTGTTGCTTCTCCCATTGGATCATCAAAATTAGCATCATCTAGATTTACAAAATCTATTTTAGCTTGTTTAATCATTCTTGCAAGCTCTCTTGTAGTAATAACTGCATCAACATCTTGCTTCATTTCCTCTCTTTGTCTTTCATACTTTTTAGCAATGCATGGCATTACAGACACTACAAATATACTGTTTGGGTCTATCCCTTCTTTTTCAGCATAATATGTTTTTAATAATGCTCCAAACATTTCATGTGGTGATTTACAACTAGATAAATGGTTTATATTTTCTGGATAATTCATTTCAATATATTTTACCCAACCAGGACAACATGAAGTTATCATTGGTAAATTATCATTATTATTTAGCCTTTTTATAAATTCTGTTCCTTCTTCAACAATTGTAAAATCCGCTCCAGTATTTGTATCAAATACTTTGTTAAAACCCATTTGTTTTAATGCATTTACCATTTTTCCTTCTACATTTGTACCTATTGGCATTCCAAATTCTTCTCCTAGTGCAACTCTTATAGATGGAGCAGTTTGTACTATTACATAAGTACCCTTATCATTTATTTTATCCCATACAATTTGGGTAGAGTCCTTTTCTGCTAAAGCTCCTGTTGGGCATACTTCTATACATTGACCGCAAAAAGTACAATTCACATCATTTAAACTATTATGTCCAACTGTCGAAACACAAGATTTAAAACCTCTTTCTGTTACACCTATTGCTCCTATTTTTTGTACTTTATTACACATTGAAACACATCTTCTACATAATATACATTTATTTGGATCACGAACAATAGATGGAGATTTATCATCTATTTCATAAGTGTTTTTTGTTCCATCATATACGGTTTTTTCTTTATCAAATTGGTTTATAAGTTCTTGCAATTCGCAATTCTCGTTTCTTACACAATTTTCACAATCTTGATGATGATTAGATAATATTAAGTCTAACATTGTTTTTCTTGCTTCTAAAACTTCTGGTGTTTTAGTATGTACAATCATTCCATTTTCTGCCTTTTGAATACATGAAGTAGCAAATCCTCTTTTGCCTTCTACTTCTACAAGGCACATTCTGCAATCTCCAATTTCATTTATTTCTTTTAAATAGCATAATGTTGGAATTTCTATGCCTAATTTTGCTGAAGCTTGCAAAATTGTTGTACCTTCTGGCACTTCTACATTTTTACCATCTATTGTTAGATTCACCATATTTTTATCTCCTACCTTACATTTTTATTTCTAATGTACTCTCTTCCTTTAAATTCTTCTCTCAAAATATCCATCATAACTGCATCATAATATTTACCATTTACAAATTTGCCTTGTCTTTCTCTTCCCATTTCTTTAAATCCACATTTTTTATAACATGCTTTTGCTCTTTCGTTGCAATCTAAAACAGTAAGATTAATGCTATTAAGGTTCATATAATTAAATCCAAAATCTAAAAGCAAATTAATTGCTTCTTCTCCATAGCCTTTACCTCTATACTCGCTTCTACCTATAAAAATTCCGAGTGTTGCTTTACTATCAACTCTATTAATTTTTTCTAGTGAAACTGTTCCAACCATAATATCATCTCTTAAATCAACAATTACAAATGTTGCTTCTGGATTCGAGTTTTTTTCTAAAAACTCCTTTTCTCCACTCAAACTTATCATTTGTGCAGTCCTTCCAATATAATCAGTTACTTCAAAATCATTCATCCATTCTGTAAATTGTTCTACATCTTCTGTATTTCTTGGAGACAAATATATTCTATCTCCAACTAATTTTTTAAAATATTTCATAACTTTTTCCTCCTCTTTTCTTCATAGATTACTTAATATTTTCTTTTTTATGGAGCACGCTGTGCTCCGCTACGATTTGTATATCTTTAAATTTTCAAAAGAATAGTTATATTGCTAGGAACAAGAATTAAAAATGAATGAGGCGTACTTTTGGTACGTTGATTTCATTTTTAATCACAGTGACAACGCAAGATGACTATTATTTTGGAAATTTTAACCTATGGCGTGGAAAGGGCAAACACTTAAACACGTCCCACACTTAATACACTTTTCCTCATCAATATGATGTATTTTACCCGGTTCACCTGAAATTGCACCCACTGGGCAATTACGACTGCATTTTGTACATCCTCTACACTTTTCTGGGTCAATCTGTATTTTTGCTAATGCTTTACATTCTCCTGTTTTACACTTTTTCTCCTCAATATGCTCTATGTATTCTTCTCTAAAATATTTCAATGTTGAAATTACTGGATTTGGTGCTGACTGTCCTAATCCACATACCGAGGTCTTAGGTATAATTTTTGCTAATTCTTCTAATTTTTCTAAATCTTGTTTTGTTGCTTCTCCATCAGTTATTTTTTCTAATATTTCAAGCATCCTTTTAGTTCCAATTCTGCATGGAGTACACTTTCCACAAGATTCATCTACAGTAAATTCCAAGTAAAACTTAGCAATGTTTACCATACATTTTGTATCATCCATTACTATAAGTCCACCTGAACCCATCATTGAACCTATTTGTTTTAATGATTCATAATCTATTGGTGTATCTAAATGTTCTTTTGGAATACAGCCTCCAGAAGGGCCACCTGTTTGTGCTGCTTTAAAATCTCTATTATTTGGTATGCCACCACCAATATCATAAACAATTTCTCTTAATGTTGTTCCCATTGGAACTTCAACTAATCCAATATTTACAACATTTCCACCTAATGCAAATACTTTTGTTCCTTTCGAAGTCTCTGTTCCAATACTTGAATACCATTCTGCTCCATTTAATATTATTCTTGTTATATTTGCATATGTTTCAACATTATTTATTAATGTTGGCTTACCCCATAGTCCAGAATTTGCAGGATATGGTGGTTTTAATCTTGGTTGTCCACGTTTTCCTTCAATAGATTCTAAAAGTGCTGTTTCTTCTCCACATACGAATGCACCTGCTCCTAGTCTAATATCTACATCAAAACTAAAGTCTGTTCCAAATATATTTTTACCTAGTAATCCATATTCTCTTGCTTGTTTTATTGCTACTCTAAATCTATCTACTGCAATTGGGTATTCAGCTCTTACATAAATATAGCCTTGATTAGCTCCAATAGCATAGCCGGCTATTATCATTGCCTCTAATACAGAGTGTGGATCTCCTTCCAAAATACTTCTATCCATAAACGCACCTGGATCTCCCTCATCTGCATTACATACTACATATTTTTGTTCTGACTCCACTGCCTTAGTTAATGCCCATTTTTTACCTGTTGAAAATCCTGCTCCACCTCTGCCTCTTAGTCCAGAATCCTCTATTGTTTTAATAACTTCATCTGGTGTCATTTCTAAAATTACTTTTTCTAATGCTTTGTATCCATCAAAAGCTATGTATTCATCAATATTTTCAGGATCAATTTTTCCGCTATTTTGAAGAGCAATTCTTTTTTGTTTTTTATAAAAAGTCAAGTCGTCTAGTTTGTTTACTCTAGTTCCATCAATGTCTTTGCATAACAGTCTTTCAACCACTTCACCATTTATGATGTGTTTTTGTATAATTTCTTCGCAATCTTCTGGTTTTACCATCGCATAAAATGTGTCTTCTGGTCTAATAATTACTATTGGACCTTTAGCACATAATCCAAAGCATCCTGTTTGAATCACTCGAACGTTTTCCAAATTTCTCTCTTTTACAAGCTTTTTAAAATTTTCTATAATTTGTGTAGATTTCGAAGATGTACATCCTGTTCCATGACACACTAAAATATGTTTTTCCTTTCCTCCAACTGTTGTATCCACTCTAATGTTTAGCTCTCTTCTTTTTTCTTCTCTTATTTTTCTTATCTCTTCTAAAGTTTTCAAATCATTACTCCCTTCTTATTTAGTCATTAATTCATCTAAAACTTCATCAAGCTTTTTTACCGTGGCTCTTCCATAAACCTCTCCATTTACAGTAAACACAGGTGCTATTCCACATGCTCCTAGGCAACGGGTACTATCAATTGAAAATTTTCCATCTTCTGTCGTCTCGCCTTCTTTAATGCCTAATCTCTCTTTTAATCTATTCATTAATTTTTCTGAACCCTTTACAAAACATGCAGTTCCTAGGCATACAGAAATTGCATATTTTCCCTTTGGCTTTAATGTAAATCTAGAATAAAATGTAATTACTCCATAGACTTCTGCCATTGGAATATTTAAATATTCTGATATTTCGCTTTGTGCAATTTGTGGAATATAGCCATATTTTACTTGCACATCATTTAGTATTGGTACTAAATTATCTTTAGCTGTTGTATATTGCTCTAAAATTTCTTTCACTTCTTGTTTTAATTTTTGTTCTACACAATTCATAATATATTTTTCTCCTTTTAATTGCATTCAAAAAAAGCAACTGAAAAATCAGTTGTTTTTAATTAATAAGTGTCGCAATTGATATTGCCACTCCATATAATAAAAGCACAAATATAGTTGCAAAGCACGCACTAAATACAACCTCTGATAAGGTATGCTCTTTAGCTGCTATTCTGCTTTCTGCTAATAAAATAGCTGTTAATAATGATAACATTAATATTGCAATATTATCTGTTAAAAGCCAAATAAGTGTATTGGCTGCAAAACCAATTGCTGCATGACCACTTGGAATCAATCTTATTTTTTTTCCAGCACGTTTGTTAGTTTTTGCATATGCAATTAATGCCAAAATCGCAATTATTGACATTATCATAATCGAAAAAACTAAATGCATAGGGTTTGTTGTTACATTTTTTAAAAAAGTTAAGCCTATATCTGCAATCTTATCAAAAAATAAAAAGTACCCAACAATAATTGCATTTATAGCAGTAATTACCACTCCACCAGCAGCAACATCTTTTGCTATTTTTGCTTTAGGATGATATACATCTACATATAAATCAACAACTGTTTCAATTGCAGTATTTACCATTTCGGCAAATATAATAAGAACTATTGTAAATAAAAAACATAAAAACTCCGCACGATTCAAGTTAAAAAATAAACTTACAATAACTACTATTACAGCAATTATTAATTGTTTTTGTATGTTCTTCTGCGTTGTTGTTGCATATATTATTCCATTAAAAGCATTTTTCCACGCATCTATAAAGCTGTGGTTTGATAGCTCTTTATTTTCTTCTTTTACCTTTTTTTCCTTCATTTTTTCCTCACTATTATCTGGTTATATTTAATTGAGAAAGAACATTTTCTTCTTTTTCTCTCATTTCTTTCTTTTCATCATCAGTCATATGGTCATAGCCTCTTAAGTGATAAAATCCATGAACTAACATATATGCAAATTCTCTATCAAATCCGTGTCCATATTCATTTGCTTGCTCTTCGACTCTGTCAATAGAAATTATAATATCTCCCATTATGTCTTGTAATATTCCTTCTTCTATACATGAATCTGAATTTTGTTCTATCATTTGATCTAGCTCATTTCTCTCAAACATTGGAAATGAAAGTACATCAGTTTCTTTATCTATATTTCTATATTGTTTATTTATTTCACGTATATTTTTAGGATTTGTTAATGTAACACAAATATATAAAGAGGTAGGATTTATATGCTCTACCTCAAAACATTTTTGTATTACCTTTTCAATTATAATTTCTAGCTCTGGTCTTTTTTCAATGTCTTTCCAAACAATTTCTGTTACTGAATTCATTACTTCTCTTCCTTATTCATTAACTACTTTTTTTCTTCTTCCTCTAGTCTTTTTCTTTTCGACTTTTGATCCTTTTGTATAAGCTCCCTCTGATATAAAAGAGTTTCTTAGATTTTTCATTGCGTCTAGTTCTACTAACTTTGAGCAATAAAATTGAATTACTTTATAGTATTTGTTTATATCTTTTCTTAATTTTTTCAAATCATTTCTTAAAAATAAAACCTGTTTTTCTCTTGTATAATCAATATAATTACTTTCTTTTTTATTTTGAATTTCTTGATATTGTTTGTAAAATTCCTTATATTCTTCTCTTGCTGTTGGTTTATCCCAGTAAACTTTAGTTGATAATAATTTAACATTGTATTCTTCAATTAAATTAATTAATAGTGAATATGCTTTTTCTTGTTTACGTGCAACTCTTGTGTCAATTATTAATCTTCTTGTATCATTTAATAATTTTTCATAACATTGTTCAGCAACAACAAGTGGTAAACTATGTGTAAATAATTTTCTACTTAAGCTTAATAATATCATGTTTTTTTCTATATTATCATTTTGATCCAATTTTCCAACCGTAAATTTTTCAAAGTTTTGATAGTCATCAACAATTTCTTTATAGATTTTGTTTTCAGGATCTTGATTCATTTTTAATGGTAAAATATTTTCAATATATTGCTCTAATACATCAAATATTTTATTATATATTTCATCCTTTGCTCCAGGTGTTAAATTATCTGCTAATTTTATAGAATAATGCTTTAAAAGTCCTTTATATAAAGATTCCATTTGAGCAACATATAAATTTTGATATCTGTGTAATACCTGTTCTTTATTTAAATTTTCAACTGTTTCATAGTCTAAATTTAGTAAATACATTTGCTTTTTATATTTGTATTCTAAATATTCTTTATCTTTTAAATGAACAATTGTGTAATACTCAGATAATGCATTTTTTTCGAAATCACTAGCTGCATCATTTTTTACTTTTTTATAAATTGAATCCATTATATATTTATCAATTGACTCTAAATACAATGCATATACATCTTCGAATTTTTTAGTAATTGCCTCTTGTTTTTCTTGGTTTTCTATATTTTCGTTGGCTTTATATGCTTCATAAGCTTTTAGAGCATTATTTCTTTTCATTGAAATCAACATTCCATTGATTCCAATTTTTGTTGGAGTTAGTATTTTATTAATTGTGTTACTAATTTTTGAAAAAAATGTTTTTTCTTGATATATTCTCAAACTTCTTTCTTCCATGGCATCTGTTCCTTTCAAAACACTATTTTTTCTTTTGTCCCAATACTTTCGAGCACTTCGTAAATAACTTCAACTTCAACATCATTTTCACTTTGCTCTATGTTGATTTGTTTGTTAATTAATTTGTTTTCTTTTATATGTTCTTCCAAATTTTTTTCTGCTTCAGTTATTGCTATTTCTTTTGCTTCTTCTAAACTGTAGGTAAATTCTTTGTTTTCATACTCTTGATAAGTTTTTGTATTTATTTCTACTGGCAAATAAAAATCTGAAAATAGTTTTAGTTTTTTACTCGTATCTATTGTATCATAATTTTGGAATTTTGGAACCCCTTTTGGCAAATTTATTTCAAAATTATTTATCTTTACGGAATATTTACTTTCCTGTTTTCCAGTTTGTATTTTTTTTATGTGTTTTAAGGGTACTTTTACCTTTTGAGAATACCATACTTTCGCCTGGACCTCGCCATTTGCATGCACATACCTTATTCCTGTAAATTGCCCCTCAAGCCATCCTTGTATTAATACAGTCCCCTTTGTAACTAAGTCTCCCTCTTTCACTACGGCTGTACCATTTTGAGCATTTACTTTTACAATCATTGCATCTTTTGTTGCAACAATATTACAGAATTCATCTTCTGGTATTATTTCTGGCTTCAAATCTGCTTCTGCTATTTTTACCTTTGCATTTGTCCCATTTATTTCTATTCCAATCCATGCTATATCGTCTCTATCTAATCTAATTTTATTTATTATTTCTTTTTTGTTTAATTTTAATTTAGATGTTCCAATTTTAAAATTATTTTCTGATAAAGTTTTCAATATTTCTTCTTTACTAATTTTTTCATTTCCTTCTATATCAATATTCCATATAAAATTCGATAATATAATTATTGCAATAATTATAATCGCAAAAAATATAGCAAATATTTTTCTCTTTTTATATTTATTTAATATAAATGGCATTCCTCGTTTTTTCTGTATTTTTACTCTACATTTTGTTTTTTTAGCAATCCTTTTTATTCTTTTAAAGTCCTTTATTCCAATATTTATTTGCACAATTGTGGAATGTTTTCTTTGCATATTCCATAAAAATATTTTTTGATCATTGCAAATATTTATAAATCTTTCTATAAAATATCCTTCTATTTCAATGGTAACATACCCTAAGATGTAACTTAGTAATATTTTAAAATACATTTTTCCTCCTAATCCTCATCTGTAATTGTTTCAAAATCAATACTATCTATTTTTCCAGTAATCAACAAATCATCTGTTGTCATTTCTTCTAAATATAAGTCATATCCATTTATATTTAAAATTCCAATATATGTACTTATTCTAATGTAAAACTCTTGATATTCTAATATGCCTTTATAATTTTCTATAAGCATTTGTTTAAATCCTAATATAGTTATTTTGGGTAAATTGCTAGATATTTCTTGTGGCATTTCTAACAAACGATTTATTCTGTTTTGTATATTTTTATTTTTTTTAGAAGTCTTTTTCAAATTTGTTTCATTCCTTTCATCATTCAAATTTAATTTCATTCAACTTCTATCTTTGGAAATCATCTAAAGACTTAAATTCAAATCCCATTGATTTAATATTTTTTATACATGTGTCTAAAATATTACTATTATCTTTAGAGGTAGCATGTAGCAAAATTACTGCTCCGGGATGTATATTATTTAAAATCATCTTTTTACCATATTCTTCTCTACCTTGTTTATTTTTGTCCCAATCATCATAAGCAAAACTCCACATAACAGTTTTATACCCTAATGTGTTAGTATATGCTATAGTCCTTTCGCTATATTCTCCTTTGGGTGGTCTAATGTATTTCATTTCATAATTAAACTTCTGATAAACAGCAGTATGTAACTCCATCACTTCTTTTTGTATTTGCTCATTTGTTAAATCAGGCATGCTTTTATGGTTTACAGTGTGGTTTCCTACAATATGGCCTTCATCTATCATTTGTTTTACTAAATCAGGTGCAGTATTTAAATAATGAGCTGTTATAAAAAAAGTTGCAGGTACATTGTTTTCTTTTAATACAGCCAATATCTTAGGTGTATAACCTGCTTCATATCCATTGTCAAAAGTCAAATATACATATTTTGAATCTTTGTTTCCCATTGCAATTCCATCGCGGTTGTCTATTACCTTTTTATTAAAACTTCCCAAATCTGGTTGTTCATGGTTGTTAGACCTTTTTATTCCCCATCCTATTTTCTTATTGCTAATTGTCGTTGAAGCACTTGTTTGAATTATTTTGTCATTAAAGCTTATTATTGAAATAGTAAAAACAAACACCAATAATATAAATGATATATATGTAACAACCTTTTGTTTATTTTTCATTTTTTCCTCCCTAAAATAAATAATTTATATTAAAAGGTATTTTTATAATGTAAAATTTATGATTATTTTTTGTTTTTCTTAAGTTTAACCTATTGGTTATTATTGTCAAAAAGTGAATTTGTTTTAAACCTATAATTACAGATGTTTCGACACTCTTCTAGTAATTTTACTATAAAATGCCTTGACATTCTAGCCTGTTTGGATTATAGTTTATATGTTACTGGAAATTTTTGGTTAATATTGTAACCTTTTGTCAGGTCTATATTAACAATATATAATTATTATTTATATATTATACGGGGGCAAATAAATATATGTTAGATTTTGTGTTATGTGATGACAATTTTAACGTTTTAAATCGATTAGAAAAAATGTTAGAAGCCATCTTTATTGAAAAGAACTTCGATGCACGTATAGCACTGGGTACAACTTCTCCTGAAGAATTAATAAATTATATAAGAAATCATAAAGTAAATGTTATTATTTTAGATATTGATTTAAGGTCAAATGTTTCTGGATTAGATTTAGCTAATATAATACGTAAAAAAGATAAAGATGTTTATATTATTTTCACTACTGGTCATTTAGAATATGGTTTAATTGCATATAAATATAAAACTTTTGACTATTTAGCCAAGCCAGTTACTAAAGAGAGATTAGAGGACACTGTTATAAGATTGTTTGAGGATGTTTCTGGCTCCAAAACTGATTTTGTTAGACTTGATAATAACAAAACTATTATAAGACAAGATTCTATTTTATATATTCAAAAAGATGGTATGAAAAGTATTTTTTATACTGATACTAGAGAGTATGAAACATACTGTTCTTTCAAAACAATAATGCTCCAACTACCAAGCCATTTTATTCAGTGCCACAAATCATATATTGTAAACATTAATAAAATTGCTAGTATTGATACCACTAATAATACTATTTTATTAGATAGCAAAAAACAAGGTAGCAAATGCTATATTGGGCCTAAATATAAAAGTAAACTTATGGAGGTTTTAAATTATGGAAATTTTTCAAACAATTTGGAATGCAATGACAACTCAAAATGAAATAGCTTTAACAATATGCTTCTTTTTATTATCATTTGTTGAGGCAATGGTAGGTATGCAATTATTTACCACAATTTTAAATATTGATGCTTCTAAAAAATCTAAAATAATATATGTTTTATTCATTGCACCAACAAGTGCTATTTGTAGACTTCTTATTCCTGATCCTTATGGTATTTTTATTAATATTGTTCTTACATTGCTTTCTATCAAATTTATCTTAAAAGTTCCATTGTTAAAATCATTACTTGCAATATTTATTTTTACTGCATTAAGTAGTATTTTAGAATTATTTATATTCAAATTTTATCAACAAGTGTTTAATATCTCTCAAGAACAAATTCTTGAAATACCTATATATAGAATATTAACTGCACTATCCATTTATTTTTGTGTATATATAATATACAGAATTATTAAATATTTTAAATTTAATATTAAATTAGAAAATATGACAAATAAAAGTAAATCTTTATTTATTGTAAATACTTTTCTTGGTATATTAGCAATTGGTACTCAATTCTATTTAATAGTATTTTATAGTGATAAAATGCCAATAGTTATAACTTTTATTAGTATTGTAAGTATATGTGCCTATTTTTCTATTAGTCTTTATAGTTTATTAAGTACAAATAAATTAGATACTACAACTAGAGATTTAGAAGAAGCTCAATTATATAATAAAACATTATCAATATTACATGATAGTATGAGAGGGTTTAAACATGATTTTCACAATATTGTTCAAGGTATTGGTGGTTATGCTGATAGAGGAGATTTAGAAGGTTTAAAAAAATATTATAAACAACTTTTACAAGATTGTAATCGTACTAATAATTTAACAGCTTTAAATCCAGATGTTATAAATAATCCTGCAATTTATAATGTTATGGCAACAAAATATCACAAAGCAGATGAAATCGGAGTACAAATTAATTTAGGTATTTTTATGGATTTAAATGAAATTGAAGCACATATGAAAATTTATGAATTTACCAGAATTTTAGGTATACTTTTAGATAATGCTATTGAAGCAGCTTCTGAATGTGATGAAAAAATTATTCATGTTAGTTTCAGAAAAGAAGCAAATAGACACCGTTTAGTAATGGTTATAGAAAATACATATAAAAATAAAGATGTAGATATTGATGCAATTTTCGAAAAAGACTTTTCTACTAAATCAAAGAAGACTAATAGTGGACTTGGTTTGTGGGAAGTGAGACAAGTTTTAAAGAAAAATAATAATTTAAATTTATTTACAAGTAAGAGTGATGAATTCTTTTCACAACAATTTGAAATATACTATTAATTACATACAGTAAAAGAGGTATCAAATAAATGATACCTCTTTTACTGTAAATTTGTCGTTTTAAGGAAATATTTATATTTATATATTGTCCGCTCTTTTAATTAATCTTTTTTTATTAATGATGCTGGCATTTTAGGTTGATGTATAACTCCTAAAATAATACATGCAGTATTTGTTGATTTAGCATATTTTTCCGCTACTTTAGCTAATAATTTTAACATATTGTATTCCTCCTTTTATTAAATATTAATATAATAATCATTGCCGGCCAATGAATTATAAACTTAAGTTGTTTCCTCTGTTCCATAAACCTCATAGCCATGTTTGTTATTTGTTAATTTATATGAAATAGGTAATACAGTTAAATTTTGTAAAAATATTGCATATACTATCATATATGAAATTGTTTTATCTGGTACAAATATTATGATAGTAAGTAGAACTGCTAATGAAATATAAGATTTTATCTTTTTTTCTTTTCTTTCTTTTTTTGTTAAAATTGGAATATTTTCCGTATCTGCTGGAACATATTTTACTATAATAAAAATACTAAATAGAGTTATTATTGTAGCAAATATGTATAATGCTAAGTTATAGTTTATTGGGAAATATTTAGCTAATACTATTGGTCCCAAGTATAAACAACTTGTAGTAATCATACAGCCCAAGTGCGTTTTTAAATGAAATCCTCCTGTAAAGCTTCTATATGGTGCTATTAAAAAGAATAAAAGTAATGTTTGCCACCCCATATTTATTAAAAAGCCTATTATAAATAGTATTAAGATCTTCGGTAGTTCTCCAAAAATTAGCCTTACTCCAAAGTTTATAACCAATTCTCTTTCTTCATCTATGTCTGACACTTTTGCTTTTATTTTTTCTGTTATCCAATCGCAAAATTTATCAATCATTTTCTTACCTCATCTTTACTATCTTTATTTTACACTAAAAAAATTTTTAAAGTAAAAGCATTTATAAAAGTGCCAAAATCACATGCGAAATTTGTCGTTTTTTGTTTCACATTTGATTTTGGCACTTTTATAAACTTTAGATTAAGTTAACTTATACTGCAATTTTCTTTAAGAATTGCCCAACTTCCGATCATTTCAGGCATTGCTTTAAATTCTAAAAGCTCATTAGTAATAGGATGATAAAATTTTAAATCATATGCCCAAAGTGCAATTTGTTTTCCATGACCTCTTCCACCATATTTTTGGTCTCCATATATACTATGGTTTCTACTTGATAATTGTACTCTAATTTGATGATGTCTGCCTGTATGTAAATTTATTTTTAAAACTGATAAATTTAGATCTTCATCATATTTTAAAACTTCATAATCCAATATTGCAAGTTTACTATTTTTAGTTCCCTCTTTTACAACTTTACTCATATTATTTTTTTCATTTTTTAGCAAATAGTCTTGTAATGTTCCTTTTTGTTTTTCCATCTTTCCATTTACTATTACTAAATATGTTTTTTGAAATTGTTTTTCTCTTACTTGATTGCTTAATCTTCCCGCAGATTTTGAAGTTTTAGCAAATACCATTACTCCACCAACTGGTCTATCAAGTCTATGTACTAGGCCTAAATATACATTTCCTGGTTTGTTATACTTTTCTTTTAAATATGCCTTTATTATTGTAAGCATATCTATATCACCTGTTTTATCTGCTTGTGATGGTATGTTTACTGGTTTTTCTACTACTATAATTTGATTATCTTCAAATATTACTTTTAAATTTTGCATTTAATTCTCCCATCTTCCATAAATTCCGCATGGTAAAACCATTTTTGAGTTAGTCATAGGAAGACCTATTTCTCCATTTGATACTTTTCCTTTATATTTTTTTGATATTGTAAGTTCTAAAATATTTTGCAAAACTGTACTTGATATTCCTGTTGTATATGAATTGATTAAGAAAAATAATGGCTTGTCTGATAATACTTGTGCGCACAAATTTACTAGTTCTGGTAAATTCTCTTCAAATTTCCACACTTCTCCATTTGCACCTCTACCATAAGATGGTGGGTCCATAATTATTGCATCATATTTGTTGCCCCTACGAATTTCTCTATTTACAAATTTAATAACATCATCAACTATATATCTAACTGGTCTGTCTTGTAATCCTGAAGCTTGTATGTTTTCTTTTGCCCATGCTACCATACCTTTTGAGCTATCCACATGACAAACCTGAGCACCAGCATAACTACATGCTACTGTTGCTCCTCCTGTATATGCAAATAGGTTTAATACTTTTATTTCTCTATTTGCTTTTTGAATTTTTTCTATCATCCAGTCCCAATTAACCGCTTGTTCTGGAAATAAACCAGTGTGTTTAAATCCCATTGGTTTTATATTAAATGTTAAATTTTTGTATTTAACTTGCCATGCTTCTGGCATTTTTTTATTATATTCCCAGTTTCCACCGCCAGTTGAACTTCTGTGGTATTTAGCATTAACATTTTTCCACTTTTCTGGAAAACTTTTTTGCGTCCATATTATTTGTGGGTCTGGTCTTACTAAAATAACATTTTTCCATCTTTCTAGTTTTTCACCATTTGCCATATCTAATATTTCATAATCTTGCCAATCTTTTGCTACATTCATTTCTAAAAATCCTTCCTCTTCTCTATATACAATTTTATCATATTTTAGTACTTTACTATGTAATATTATACTTTTCGTAGTGACTGCTGTGGGGACCAGCAAGCTAGAAGGCATTGCTAAATTTTTTCAAATCATTATAAATGTTTGCAAAAAATTGTTGTTATGCCTTCTTGCGCAGGTCAAATGGTTGTGTTAGAGCTTTAGCTCTTACAAACCATTATATGCAGAGCAGGGATGGAACGAAGAAAAGTATAATATTACATAGTATCTATCTCAAATTTTTAAATGCCTTGCAAAATATGCATAAAATTTGTAACCAACATCACATCCATAACCACAAATGTTAAAAATATAGCACATGCAGTTACTGCTAATTTGTGTTTTTTTATTTTTTGTATAAATCTACTTGTCCATTTTAATGACCCAAAATTTAAAGTATTACTACTTTCATCATAACGTATATTTAAAATCAAATCTTTTGTGTACTCCATAAAATAAAATCCTCCTAATATATTTTCTAATAATATATATTCACATATTAGGATTTTATGTTAAAAATCGTAACACAAATTATTACATTATTCGCTTAATTTTTTCTTTATATTTTTTGCTAAATTTTCTGTAATTCCTGATACTTCTGTCAATTCTTCTATACTTGCATTTTGTATGTTGTTTATAGTTTTAAATTTCTTTAATAAAGCCTTTTTCTTTGCTTCTCCTATTCCATCCACTTCATCTAAAACAGAATGAGTTGTTTGTTTATCTCTTAATTGTCTATGATAATTTATTGCAGTATCATGTATATTATCTTGAAAATTTGTAATTACCTTCATTAAATTTTCAGATAATTCAAATTCATTTTTATTTTCGTCTATAAGTGCTCTTGTGCTATGTTTGTCATCTTTTACCATTCCATATACAGGTATAGATAAGCCTAGTTCTTTAATAGCTTGTTTGGTTGCTCTTATTTGTGTAATTCCTCCATCTGCAAATATTACATCTGGAAAATCACCAAATGCTCCATTGGAGTTATCTATTGAATGAAGCAATCTTCTTTTTACTACTTCTTGCATACATTTAGGGTCATCTTGACCTACCACTGTCTTTATTTTAAATTTTCTTGATAAATTTTTTTTAAGTTCTCCATCTTTTAGTACACACATTGAAGCGACCATAAATTGCCCTGATAAATTCGATATATCATACCCTTCAATTTTTCTAGGTAATTTATCTAATTTTAACACTTCTTTTAGTTCATTTACAACACTGTACTTTTCTTTTTCTTTGTTCATTATAGTAATTTTAGCATTGTTTTCTGCCATCTCAACTAGTCTTAGTTTTTCTCCTTTTTGAGGTACTTTTATTTCTACCTTATGACTTGAATTTTCTGAAAGTAATTGCTCTAATATTTCTTTATCTTCAATTGCTTCTTTTATCATAATTTTATTTGGTAAAAACACATCATTTATGTAATATTGTTTAATAAAACTTGATAAAATTTCTGCATCTGATTCATCTTGCAATCCATCAAAAAAGTAATGATGTCTTTCTATCATTTTACTATTACGAATTAAAAATATTTCGATACATACTTGAGTTTGCCCTTTTGCTACTCCTATTACATCAATATCATGTTCTGATATATTTGAAACCTTTTGTCTTTCTTCTGTAATTCTTTGAATAGCATATTTTTTATCTCTTAACTCTGCTGCTTTTTCAAATTCTAATTTTTCTGCCGCTTCTTTAATATCTTTATCAAGCTCTTTCATTATTTGGTTTGTATTGCCTTCCAATAGGCTAATAATTTGATTTATTTCTTTTCTATAATCTTCTTTTGAAATTTTACCAATACAAGGACCAGAACATTTTTTTATATGATAATTCAAACATGCTCTACCTTTATATTTAAATGTTTTACATTGCCTAATTTTATATTTTGAATTTATAAAATCTAGCATTGCTTTTGCACTACCACTATTGGCATATGGTCCAAAATATCTTGCACCATCATTTAGTATTCTTCTAGTTAAGTATATGTTTGGGAATTCTAGCTTTGTGTTTACTTTGATATATGGGTATGTTTTGTCGTCTTTTAATAAAACATTGAATTTTGGCATATTCTTTTTTATTAAGTTACACTCTAAAATAAGTGCCTCTGATTCGTTATCTGTAACAATATATTCAAAGTGATCTATTAGAGACACCATATTTTCAATTCTTTTTGTTTTATTATTTTTTCTAAAATATTGCCTTACTCTATTTTTCAAAGAAATTGCTTTACCAACATATATAATCTTGTCATCTTTGTCATGCATAATATACACACCTGGTTTGCTAGGCAACTTTTTTAGCTCTTCTTCTATATTAAACACCCTTAGTTTTCCCCCTTAGCATAATATATATTTTAGCATATTTTACTGTATTTTACAAGGTAAACTTAGGGTTGTGTCGATATAAAAAATAAAAATTTGACACATTTTGTGTTTTATAGTAATATATTAAACTAAGGATGCAAATTTTAGAAATATTCTTTAGGAGGGTTGTACATATTTAGCGCCTGGACAATTATTTGTTGACGAGGTTAGGGCTTATCGAAAGACTCGGCGGATGGCTCTATGGTATGCGTTACTACCATTACATATTAGCAAAAAATTATAGTGATATAATGTAACAAATCTAATATGAGTACGCTTTAATTTGTATGCCTTACTTTAAATTTTAAGGAGGTATATTTTTTATGTGTGGCATTATAGGTTATATTGGAGACAAAAAGGCCACTCCAGTTTTAATAAATGGTTTATTATGTTTAGAGTACAGAGGTTATGATTCTGCAGGTATTGCTGTTATTGAAGATGGCAAAATCACTGTAATGAAAGATAAAGGAAGAGTTGCAAATTTAGAGGCAATTGACGGTATTAATGATTTAAAATCTACTATTGGTATTGCTCATACAAGATGGGCAACTCATGGAAAACCTGCCCAAATAAATGCTCATCCACATATGGATAATAGCGGAGAATTCGCGGTTGTTCACAATGGTATTATTGAAAACTATAATGAATTAAGAGAATTTTTAGTTTCAAAAGGATATAGTTTTTTATCACAGACAGATACAGAAATGATTCCTAATTTGATTCATTATTATTACACAAATGGTATAAATGATGATGACAAATTTTTAAGAGCTGTAAAATCAGCTGTTGATGATTTAAAAGGAAGCTATGGATTAGAAATTATTTCTAACCTATACCCTGATAGAGTCATTGTTGTTAGAAAAGATAGTCCTTTGGTTATAGGAAAAGGTAAAGGAGAAAACTTTATTGCATCAGACATTCCTGCTGCTTTAAAATATACCAAAGAATTTTATTTGTTAGATGACCAAGAATATGCTGTTGTTTACAAAGACCACATTGATTTTTATGATAATAGTTTAGCCCCTCATAGCAAAGCTATTAAAAATATTGAATGGGATGTTACTGCAGCTGAGAAAAATGGTTATGAAGATTATATGTTAAAAGAAATATTCGAGCAACCAACTGCAATTCGTGAGACCATTGGTTCTAGATTTAAACTTGGTGAAAAATGCAGTTTTGATGATATAGATATTTCAAAAGATTATTTAGAAAAAATAAATAAAATATATATTGTAGCTTGCGGTACGGCTATGCATGCAGGTTTAGTTGGAAAAAGTGCTATTGAAAAGCTTTGCAAAATTCCTACTGAAGTTGATATTGCTTCTGAGTTCCGTTACCGCGACCCAATAATAGATGACAAAACTCTATGTATATATATTAGTCAATCAGGTGAAACTGCTGATACAATTGCAGCTTTAAAACTTGCTAAAGCTAAAGGTGCTAAAACATTAGCTGTTTCAAACGTAATTGGAAGCTCAATTACTCGTGAAGCTGATTACACTATATATACTCATGCTGGTCCTGAAATTGCTGTTGCATCAACAAAAGCTTATACATCTCAAGTTGTTTTAATGGTAATTTTAGCAGTTTATTTTGCAGAGGTTTTGGGCTCTTGTGATGAAAACTATATTGAAGAGCTTAAGTCTGATATTTTAGATTTACCAGCTAAAGTTGAAACAATATTAGATGAAATAAATACTGTTAAAGAATTTGCAAATAAGGTTTATACTGAGCATGATATGTACTTTTTAGGTAGAGGTACTGATTATAATGTTGCAATGGAAGGTTCTTTAAAATTAAAAGAAATTTCATATATTCATTCTGAGGCTTATGCTTCAGGTGAACTAAAACATGGACCTATTGCTTTAATTGAAAATGGAGTTACTGTAATTAGTATTTTAACAAACCCAGATTTAGTTGAAAAATCTATTAGTAATATTCAAGAAGTTATCACAAGAGGTGCAAAAACATTAATTATTACAAATCAAAAATTACCAAATAATTCATTTAATTATATTATAAATATACCTGATACTAATAGTTTAATTTCTCCTATTCTTTCGGTTATTCCTTTACAATTACTTGCATATTATATTGCAAAAAATAAAGGATTAGATGTTGATAAACCAAGAAATTTAGCTAAATCAGTTACAGTTGAATAAAATATTATACGAGCATTGCAATTTGCAATGCTCGTATTTGTGCCAATTGAATTTTAGAGTTTTGGCACGCTTTTTTACTATTCGACAAGGTTAAGTTTCCTTGAGCTGTGTGGGTTGCGAAGCACCTCTGTACATATGGCGAAACCACTTTTCTTATAACTCTATTCCCTTTGCTCTTAGTTCTCCCATTCTCCACAATTTTAACGTCATTCCAGCATCAAACGAAAATATAGGATCTTTTTCATTTCTTGCTATTTCATCTAACACTTCTTCTGCTCTTTTTTCATTAATTTTTAATATTAAACAGTTTGCCGCTATTAATGTACGCAAAGATACATTTTCATTTTCTAATAATTCACCAAATACCTCCTTTGCTAAGACTTTATCTTTTGCAAGTTCGTAAAACAGCTTTTCCATCTTATCAAAAGCCCTATTTCCTCTTCTATAGTTTCCTTTTAACATAGATTCATATCTTATTTTTCCATATTTTCTATATTCACTTATTATTTTTTCTTTATCTAACATATATCCCCCACTAGTTCCAATTTATTTGAAATGGATTTTGATACTCATATTTTTCTATTTTTTCTTTTAGCTCATCTAATACTTTTAATTTTTCTTCTTTTTGTTCATCTTCTCTATTTAATATGATTTTTCTTAGCTCTTCTATTCTTTTGTATGCCTCCTGTTTTATTTTTTCATTTACTATTCCTACTGGATCACGTACAAACCCACCTATCATCATTGAATCTACTAATGCAATATATAGTAATGGATCTGTTTTTACTATTGCCCCTTCTGGTGGAGTAATTTTTAATTTTTCTTCATAATATACTGCCCTCATCAAAAATCTAATATGAGAATCCTCTTCATCTCTTGGATCAACTTCATGATATACTGGTTTTTTATTAGTTCCAAGGTTAATTATCTTGTCTAAGAAATGTGTTTCTATATAGTCCCATCTCTGTATCGGGATATTATCTTTAATTGGATCTATATATTCATCTTTTGGTGTAGGCAAATTATCAAAATTTCCTATATATATTAAATCTTCCTTATACACTTTCTGGGTAACTCTATACAATTCCACAATATATTTATGTCTCACATTGCCTTTGTTACTTATTATCACATATTCTAATTTCGCTATTTCTTCTTTACTTTTAGGTAATATGTCTGTATCTGTTATTTGTATATAAACCCACGCAATGCTTGAATTTTGATGGTATACCCCTTCACCTACTTTTCTAAACAAGAGGTATCTTCCATATATACCTAGTTTTTTTGCCTTTTCTCCTTTTAGCTGATATGCATATATATCTCCTATATTCCATATATATTTATTTTTTACTTTATTTGGTTTTTGTTGTTTAAACTTTTTTTCTTTTGGCATTTCTGAATTTAATTTATTTTTTAATTTTTCTAATTCTTTTTCTCTTTTTACTATATCTTTGCTATTTTCACTTTCTTGCTTCCATTTTTTTAAGTCTTTCTCTATACTTTGCAATGCTTTATTTTTTACTTCATCTGTCATTTTTCCTAAATTCCACATTGTGTCAGCAAGTACCATCCAAAATACTGTTTCTTCATCATTATCTTCTATTTCTTCTTTATATTCTTGCTTTATTTGTTCTAGTGCTTCTTTATTCTCTATCCCCTTTTTTAGTTTTTCTATATATTCTTCTTTTAAGTCTAATGCTAAATCATTTTCATATAGTTTTGTTCCCCATGTTCCCATTTTTACCTCCACCTTTTCTATTATTTATATTCTACTATATTGTTTACCAATCAGTCAATTTTATATAAACTAGAGATAGCACCAATTTATTTAAACACCTTTATATTCTAGCATAATATAATTTATGAATTTATTCCTTTTGCTTTAAGTTCTCCTTCTCTCCATACTTTTAATGTCATTCTAGCGTTAAGTGAAAATATACCATATTTTTCACTATTAGCAATTTCTTTAAGCACTTCTTCTGCTCTTTTTTCATTAATTTTTAATATCAAACATTCTGCTGCTATTGATATTCTTAATTCAACATTTTCATTTTCTAATAATTCATCAAATATTTCTTTTGCTAAAACTTTATCTTTCGATAATTCTTTAAATAACTTGTCTCTTTTTCTTCCTGCTCTATTTCCTCTTCTATAATTTCCATCTAATGTAGTTTCATACATTATTTTTCCATACTTTATATATTTACTTATTATTTCTTCTTTATCTAACATATATCCCCCACTAGTTTCAATTTATCTGAAATGGATTTTGATACTCATATTTTTCTATTTTTTCTTTTAGCTCATCTAATACTTTTAATTTTTCTTCTTTTTG
>CAKPKQ010000007.1 GCA_934167305.1 uncultured Clostridia bacterium
ATAAAAGTGTGAAATTCGAGCTAAAACCTGAAATTAGCCGATTAATATAATATCCCCAAATTGAAGGCTTTTACCCCAGTTTGCACAACCGAGATTATTGCTTTTTCAAAGGCAAATCCATATTTTGAACAATTAAATGCATGTTTATTGGGATTAAGTGTAGATAGTAATGCATCACATTTAGCTTGGATATATGATATTTACTGTAAAACAGGAATTAGAGTGCCATTTCCAATTATAGCAGATAGAAATGGTGAGATTGCTAGAAAATATGGTATGATTTCTAATGATGTAAGCACAACAGAAACTGTTAGAAATGTATTTTTAATAGATGAAAAGGGAATGGTAAGACTAATACTTGTTTATCCAATGAATGTTGGTAGATGTATACCAGAAATTTTAAGAGCCTTAAATGCTTTACAAGTAGCTGATAGTAACAAAGCATCAACACCAGCAAATTGGGTTCCATGCCAACCTGTAATATTACCACCACCTCAAACTTTTATGGCATTACAAGAAAGACAAAAAGAAATCGAAAAAAATCAAAATGGAATGAATTGGTATTTGAGTTTTAAAAATCCAAAAGATTGTAAAATTACAGGAGACACAGAATGCAATAGAATAGAGGAAGACAGCAAAAAAACAAAATAAATTTTTAAATAAAATTTTAAAAAATAGCCATAATAATATTGTAAAAACGGATTAAAAAGATTTCTGCTAAGGGCAAATTATAAGAAATTTTAATAATTCGCTAAAATATTAAAGGAGGCTATTTTTTTATGGAAAAAAATCAAAAAATCAATTGTACAGTAGAAAGCTGTAAATACAACAACAAGAAGTGTCAAGAATGTGAATTAGGACAAATAGTTGTAACACCAATAATTGGTTGTGACACAAAACAACCTGATGAATCAATGTGTAGTAGTTACAAATATGAAAAGAATAACTAAAACACTTGTCCAATTGGCAAAAATAGTATATAATATAATCATGTTCAGTGATTTGAAAACAAATCGTGAATAAATTTTGTTCTCGAAGGGATGAATTCTATGGGTTCAAAAGAACGGTTCTACGTTGATGTAATGGCTCTTAACTCTGAGGTGACTGGCTCATGTAACCTTGTAATTGTGAAATACCCAAACGGCGATAAAACAAGATTTATTGTTGATTGTGGACTTTTTCAAGAGAGTGATTATTCACAATACAATGAGAGCTTTCCATTTAATGCGGAAAACATTGAGTTTTGTATAATTACTCATAATCACGTTGACCACACCGGAAGATTGCCTTTGTTGATAAAGCAAGGGTTCAATGGAAGAGTATACACTAGCAAGGCCACAAGCGTTTTGCTTCCTTTGGCATTAGAAGATTCATATAAAGTATTGAAAGACGTTGCAAAAAGGAACAATTCTAAGCAATTGTATTCTGAAGCAGATGTTTCTGAGACTCTCAAGCGTATAAAAGAAATTGAATTTTCTGAGTCAATTAATGTTGACCCCAACATTAAGATTACCATGTTCAAGAATGGACACTTGATTGGGGCTGCTTTAGTCCTGATACAAATTCGGTATACAGGTTATGAAAATATTAACTTGCTATTCACTGGTGATTATAACTCGAAAAATGTATTTTTCGACGTTCCTAAGTTGCCGAAAGAAGTGCAAGAGTTGACTCTGACAGTTGTACAAGAATCCACCTATGGAACAACAAACTCAGATGAGGTAGTAGAGTGCTTTGAAAAAAATGTACTTGAATGTTTGAAAAAAGGTGGAACTGTTGTTAACATGGTCTTTTCATTGGGAAGATTTCAGGAAATCTTGTTCAAACTCAAGAAAATGCAAGACGAAGGAAGTTTAGACACTTCAATTCCAATTTATGCTGATGGAACTTTAGGCATAAAATATACAGCATTATTCTCAAAAGAAGAGCTGGATATTAGGCAAGATGCACTTGACTTCTTACCTCAAAACCTTCAGTATGTTACTAAGGAAAATCGGGCAGAAGTATTGGAATCTGAAGAATGTAAAATTGTTGTAACAACTTCAGGAATGGGAACCTATGGACCTGCTCCGCAATATATAATCAAATATATAAAGCAGGAGAAAAGTCTGATTCAATTTGCTGGTTTTACAACTGAAGGAACCTTGGGTTCTAGACTGAAATCAGCAAAAAATGGAGATGTTGTATCTGTTGGAGGCATGCTTGCCACAAAGAGAGCAAAGGTGGAGTATACTACTGAGTTCTCGGCACATGCGAAAGCTGATGAGATGATTAAATTCTTACAGCAATTCGAAAATCTTAAATTTGTTATGGTGAATCATGGCGAATCACAGGTAAAAGAGGAATTCGCAAAAAGGATAGTTAAAGAAGTAAAAACTAATAATGTTGGTATTCTTGGACGGCAATATCTCTATAGGGTCAGCCCATATGGTTTTGTAAAAACAATGTCAACTAAGTTCGAATAATCCCTATTTCCAGCTCTGCTCTTCATATTTGAAGAGCAGAGCCACTTTTTTTTATTTTAATATTGAATATTAAATTTAAGTGATATATAATTAATGAAGTTTAAATTAAGGAGGAAAAATTATGTCATTAGTAACAACAAAAGACATGTTTGAAAAATCAATGAAAGAACATTTTGCCATTGGTGCATTTAATGTTAATAATATGGAAATTATACAAGGAATAGTGGATGCAGCTGCAGAGGAAAATTCTCCAGTTATTTTACAAGCTTCTTCAAGTGCAATTAAGTATGCAAGAATAGGCTTTTTAAAGAAAATGATAGAAGCAGCATTAGAAGAAAATGACATTCCAATAGCTTTGCATTTAGATCATGGACCAGACTTTGAAACATGCAAAATGTGTATAGACCATGGATTTTCATCAGTTATGATTGATGGATCAAAATATGATTTTGAAGAAAATGTAGCTTTAACAAAAAAAGTTGTAGAATATGCTCATAATAGAGGAGTAGTTGTTGAGGCAGAACTTGGAAAATTAGCAGGAATTGAAGATGAGGTAAATGTTGCTGCTTCAGATGCAATGTTCACAGATCCAGACCAAGCAAAAGAATTTGTAGAAAGAACAGAATGTGATTCATTAGCCATTGCAATAGGTACAAGTCATGGAGCATATAAATTTAAAGGTGAAGCAAAATTAAGATTTGACATATTAGAGAAAGTAAAAGAAAGATTACCTAATACTCCAATAGTATTACATGGTGCCTCAACTGTTATTCCTGAATTAGTAGAATTATGTAATAAATATGGAGCCAATATACCTGGAGCTAAAGGTGTGCCAGATGAAATGTTACATGAAGCTAGTTTAAGAGGAGTATCTAAAATAAATGTTGACACAGACCTACGTTTAGCAATGACAGGTGCTATAAGAAAAGCATTAATTGAAAATCCAGAAGTATTTGATCCAAGAAAATATATGCAACCAGCCAGAGAGCTAATAAAAGAAACAGTTCAGCATAAAATAAGAGATGTATTTGGATCAAGCAATAAAGCATAAAAATGAAAGCGATATAATATTTTTTATTATATCGCTTTTGAATTATTCATATATACCAATTGTTCTCATGTAATTTATATATCCATTATCAATATTAGTCCATGTTTCGATATTATTATGTAATACTTCAGTATTTAATTTTGTATTTGAATATGACTCATAACTTTGTACAATATCATTTTTAAAAGTATCAGGACATCTTCCAATAATTCTTCCAATATCATTATATTTATTTCCAAATCCACCAAATCCAAAGTCAATTATTGCAGAAACGTGATGATTTTCATCTAATAGTATATTACTAGAATTTAAGTCACCGTGGACAAGACAATTATCATCAGAAGAAAGGGTAGAAGGGTACCAGAATTTCATGTCGTCTTGAGCAACATGAACATTTAACAATTCATCTAAAAAATCTGTTAAGTTTAATCCAATATTATGTACAGTAAATATTTTAGATTTATCATAATTTAAATGGTGAAGCTGATACATAAACTTAGCAATTTCATCAGAAATATTTTTTATTTCGTCAGCATTCAAGTCATTCATAACTTCAGCAAGTGGAATGCCAGGTATTTTTTTATGAACACTAAATGGTCTATCATTATCATAAAAAATATCTAGTTTTACAGTATTAAAATCTGTTTTTCCATAAATGTATTTAGCAAATTCGTAATCTTTAACTATTGTTCTAGACCAAAACTCATCTCTAGGAAATCTAAAGAAAAAGTTGCCTTCAGCAGTGGTAACTTCATATACTATATTTGTCCAACCAGTTGGAATTTGTTTTAAATTAACTATTTCTTTATCATTTAATGTATTTCTAATTATTTTTTCAAAATTATCATTTAAAGTAAAGTATGTATTATTATTCATATAACCTCCGAATTATTTACTAAGTAAGTTTCTTACTAAATTTAACAGTTGCTCTTCTGATTTTTTGTCATAATTATTATATATAATATAGTCAAATTTACTTTGAAAATTTTTGTCATTCATAAATTTGCTATATTGTTCATCAATTTCATTAATTCTTTCAATTTCTTTTTCTTTAGAAAGATTTCTTTCTTTTGCTTTCATTTTAGGAATATTGAGATCTTGAGGAAGAATATATATTGTTTTTATATCTGGTTTTATTTTTTTCCAGTCATCAATCATTGTATAATGCATTTCAAAAACCATATTATCATCAGAAAATATTTCATCTTTTAAATATGCATATCTTCCACCAAATACCGTAAAATCATAAACAATTTTATTTTGTTTTTTTAATTTATCTAATTCATTGTCGGTAATAAAAATCCCATCAACACCATTTTTTTCACCCGTTCTAATAGGTCTTGTTCTTATAGTATTTACTTTATGAAAATTTAACTCTTCAACTAATCTTTCCTTAAAAAAAGATTTTCCAATACCAGTAACACCTGAAAGAGCCAATAACATTATTTATCAATCCTTTTTATATTATTTTTCCGTATTGTTTACGAATACGAAGTTCTGCATCTTTTTTTGCTATATCTTCACGTTTATCATATAGTTTTTTACCTTTACCAATTCCAAGCTCAACCTTTACAAAGTTTCCAGAAAAATAAAGGCTAATTGGAACAAGAGAATAACCTTTTTGCTTTATAAGACCAACTAATCTAAAAATTTCACGTTTATTTAATAATAATTTTCTGTCTCTTAAAGGGTCTTTATTAAAAATATTTCCTTGTTCATAAGGACTTATATGCATACTATATAAATATACTTCACCATTTTTTATACCTGCATAACTATCCTTTAAATTCACCTTACCATTACGAATAGATTTTATTTCAGTACCATAAAGTACTATTCCTGCTTCTAGTGTATCTATTATGTCATAATTATGTCTGGCAGTAGGGTTTGTTGTAATAACTTTTTTAGACATATATGTAACGCTCCTTAAAATTTATAATATAAATATTATAACATGTGTGTCAAGAAAAAGAAAGATACACATGCTATAAATTTTTAATTATTCATTATCATCATTGTGATATGTTGTGTTTTTATTTTGATTAGCATAAAAAAGTACTAAAGCTACTATAATAATAGCTACTATTGCAATTATTAACCAGCTCCAAACTGTATTAGATGTTGTTCCAAATAAACCTGTATCTGTTGTTCCAGTTGCAGTTCTGATTGCATTATAATTTGTATTTCTATTATTAGTATTCATCATGTTATTAGCATCATTTTTTACATCATTTCCAACATCTTTAGCACCTTCATCAATGGCGTTCAATCCACTTCTTACACCATTTGCAACGTCTTTACCAGCATCTTCAACTACATTTTCAGCTCCACCAACGAAATTTCTAACATTGTTTACGGCATTATCCATACTTTTATTAGCAGCAAATGCATAAGGAACCATAAAAAATGAAAAAATAACTAATAAAGTAGCAATTATAAAAAATTTCTTTTTCATAAAAACAAAGAACCTCCTTTTCATAAAATTAAGCTCAAAAAATGCTCAATATTAGTATTTATAATTTTATATAAAATATTCTGATAAATAGTGGAAAGAAGGCAAAAAAAAACGACTTTTAAATAGTCGTTTGAATTTATCCGTTTAATCTTATTAAAATTGCAATAGCAAGTAATATTAAAATAACACCAACTGCTATAAGCAATATATTTATAACATTTGAAGTACCTAGTCCTGTTTCTGGTGCCGAAGATATACTTGATGGTTGTAAAGATTCAGAGGGATCTGGATCAGTATTATCAAAAATATCGTCACCTGTTGAATTAACAGTAGTGTCATCATTGCTACTATTTGTTACCTCATTATTATTAGTTGTTTCGTTAGTGGAAGTAGAATTATTAACACCTGGTAAATCAAAACTGATATCAGAAGATGCATTAACAGCCGACATGCAGAAAACAAAAATTAGAAATAATATTAATAAAATTCTAAAAACTATTTTATTCATAGTTTACCTCCAAAAATAATTGATACTATATAATCATACACAAAATATATGAAAAAGTCTAGACATTTTGTGAAAAAATTGAAAATTAAATTTAAAAAAGACTATTGAATAAAACGAATGATTAATATAAAATATGAATAGATACTAAAGAGGAGGTATATTTTATGGAAAATATAAAATTAGACTTGGCTTATAGTAATATAAATCAAGATGATATAATGAAATATGCAAATAAAGTAACCCAAATACATGAAGAATTACATGAAAAATCAAAAGATAATAACGAATTTTTAGGTTGGCTTGACTTACCAACAGAGTATGATAAAAAAGAAGTAGAAAAAATAAAAAAATATGCCAAAGAAATACAAAAAAATTCTGAAATATTGTTAGTTATTGGAATAGGTGGCTCGTACTTGGGGGCTAGAGCTGTAATTGAGGCACTAACAAATACTTTTTATAATGTTTTGCCAAAAGAACAAAGAAAAACTCCTCAAATATTATATGTAGGGAACAATTTGAATCCTAATTATCTAAATGACTTAATAGATTTAATTGGAAATAGAGATTTATCAATAAATGTAATATCAAAATCTGGAACGACAACAGAGCCTGCAATTGCATTTAGAATCTTTAGAGAATTATTGGAAAATAAATATGGACTAAGTGAAGCAAGGAAAAGAATTTATGTTACAACAGACAAAGAAAAAGGCGCTTTAAAGCAAATTGCTGAAGAAGAAGGCTATACAACTTTTGTTATTCCAAATAATATAGGTGGTAGATATTCAGTCCTAACAGCAGTTGGACTTTTGCCAATTGCAACAGCAGGAATAAATATTGATAAATTATTAGATGGAGCTAAAACTGCTCAAGAAAAATACTTGGACAAAAATGTAAAATATAATGATTGCTATAAATATGCAGTTGCTAGAAATATTTTATATAAAGATGAAAAAAACATTGAAATATTAGTAAGCTATGAACCTAAGTTACACTATATTATAGAATGGTGGAAACAACTATACGGAGAAAGCGAAGGAAAGAATTTAAAAGGTATATACCCCACAGGGGCTGAATTTACAACGGATTTACATTCTCTAGGACAATATATACAAGAAGGAAGAAGAAACCTATTTGAAACAGTACTTAACATTAAAGAGGCTGATTCAGATGTATTTATAAATCAAGATGAAGATAATTTAGATGAGTTAAATTATTTAGTTGGCAAAGGATTGGATTATATTAATAAAAAGGCTATGGAAGGAACAATAGAAGCTCATACAGAAGGAGGAGTGCCTAATATTGTATTGACAATGGATAAACTAAACGAATATACAATAGGACATTTAATATACTTCTTTGAACTTGCGTGCGCTATGTCAGGAAAATTATTAGAAGTAAATCCATTTGACCAACCAGGAGTAGAAAAATATAAGAAAAATATGTTTAAATTACTAGGAAAGCCTGGTTATGTGGAAGAAGAAAGGGTTAAGGAAGAAAAAGTTGAGAAACCAAAAAGAACAAGAAAAAAGAAAGAATAAAAAATATTAAAAATATAGCAAAAATTTGTTGACATAGAATAACAAAGTGTGCTAAAATATTCTATGTCAGCAAACAAATGCGGATGTGGCGGAACTGGCAGACGCGCTGGTCTTAGGAACCAGTGCCAACGGCGTGGAGGTTCGAGTCCTCTCATCCGCACCAATGACGTATCTGTTCGAACTAATAGAACAGATAGATACAAAAATCAATCAGTAAAATGGTTGATTTTTTTCTTTTGCAAAATAAGAAGTATTTGAGGCGAAAATAGAGTTTAATTATAATTATCTCAAATATAGAAAAAAGTCAAATTGTGATGTTAGTGTAGGTATTAAATTCTTGAAAAGATTGTAAAATAGTAATATAATAATTAAGATATAACGATATTGTATAATAAAATGAGAGGAGAAAGTTATAATGAATTTTAATGAAATTTACGAGAACAGTTTAGTTGATGCTCAAAAAATATATATAGAAAGTAGTAATTTTTCATCTAAACCAATAATGACTACGGGAATAATTTCACCAGAAAGTACAATATGTATTCAACCTATGTTTGGTATAGAATTTGAACTAGATAAAGATGGAATGAGTGAAATCATAAAAATGTTAGAAAATAAATGGACTGCAAAAACAGAAAGCGAAAGGAAAAACTTATTGAGTGTTTTAACAGATATTTATTCGATTACGGAGGAATATCTTGGCGGACATGGAATTTCAGCGACAAGGCAAAATGCATATTTTCAAGCGACTGATAACCGTCTAAATTTATCCGAAATTAAAGGAAAAAATATTGGTTTATGTGCAGAACGAGCAGCTATTGGACATCAATTGCTTTCAATTCTTGAAAGAGCAGGTTTAACAAACTTTAAATCCTTTTTAACTAATAGTCATATGACTACAGATACTAGAGAACCACATTCTTTTATTGTTCTAAAACATAAAAAAGATTCATCAAAACAATACATATTTGACATTGAAAATCCATTAGAATACAAGACAAGTGAATCGTCGGAACCTAAGTTAGGGATTGCATTATATCCTATGACAGAAGAAGAATACGAAGCTTTTAAAGAAGGAAAAAGTATAGTTCCTCAAAGTATATATGAACAATTTGGAATGCAAGTAGTAAGTGCTAAAAGATTTTATGGCGATGAAAATCAAGAAAAAGAAAGATAAAGGTAATTAACATATAATAATTTATAGCATAATATTACTGAATAGTATTTAAGTAACTTTATAAGCCTAATCCCATCAATAAAAATTCTAAAGTCTATTTGAGATTTTAGGCAGTTTTATTGGTTAACTAAAAAAGAAAATTTGAAAATTGAAAAGACAAATTTTAGAAGAAGTTATATAAACGATAACAAAATTTTTTTCAAATGTCATATTTGATATTTATGCCATCCATTGAAGATGATGATGAAAAAATGACTTTTATAATCATGTTTGCTATTATTATAATAAGTTGCTCATCATATTTGTTATATACAGCTAATAAAGGTTATAAAGTTATTTATGATGATTACGTTTCTGATTTTGACAGTATAATTCTATCTAATATAGATGAATATAATGAATTTATGAGTGATTCTAATGGATGGAATAATAAATATAAACAAAAAATATCTTCTATTAAATATAATGAAAACTATTTCAAAAATAAGTCATTAGCATTAATTTCTATAATCACAGGATCTCATATGAATAAATTTATTGGTGTAGATATATCGACAGATAATAATACATTGATAGTTAAACCTAATATTGAGACAAACGATACAATTACTATGAAAATAACAGGAAAATTAATATTAGTTGAAATTGATAAAAATATAACAAATATAGAAGTACAAAGATAATAATGCAATATAAAAATCAATCAGAAAATAAGATCTGGTTGATTTTTTGTGTCCCTAATTGTAAAAGAAATCATAAATCCTGAAATGTTTTATGACATTTATTCTGTTATTTAGTGAAAATAAATAGGAAAATATATAAATACTGAAAAAACAGTTGACAACAACAAACAAATGTTTTAAACTATATACAGTTGTAAAAGGATGTGAAATTATGAAAAATGAAATAAATAACTTGATAACTCAAGACAATATATCAAATGAAGAAATAAAAAATTTAATATATACCATAAGAGGAAAACAAGTAATGTTAGATAGTGATGTGGCAAGACTATATCATTATGAAACTAGAAGAATAAATGAAACTGTAAAAAGAAATTCAGAACGTTTTCCGATAGAATTTTGCTTTCAATTAACTAGTAAAGAGTATGAAACTTTGAAGTCGCAATTTGCGACTTCAAACATACGAGGTGGAAAACAAAAATTACCTTATGTCTTTACAGAGAAAGGTATTTTGATGCTTTCAGGTTTACTAAAAAATGAAGTGGCTATTGAAGTAAGTATAAAAATTGTAGAAACATTTGTAGAGATGAGAAAATTTTTATCTTCAAATGGAAAACTATTTGAGAGATTAACAAATGTAGAATATAAACTATTAGAACATGATAAAAAGTTTGACCAAGTATTTGACCAATTGCAACACGAAGAAAATATTAAACAAAGAATATTTTTTGAAGGTCAAATTTATGATGCATATAGTCTAATAATTGATATTATAAAAAAAGCAAATAAAAAGATTTTAATAATAGATAATTACATAGATGATAGTGTTTTGAAAATGCTTACAAAGAAAAATAAAAATGTAGAAGTTATAATATTAACATCTGAAAAAAGTAATATACAGAAAATAGATATTCAAAAATTTAATAAAGAATACCCTATTTTGAAAATTGCTAAAACTAATAAATTTCACGACAGATTTATAGTTATAGACAATAAAGAAATGTACCATTTAGGAGCATCAATAAAAGATTTAGGTAAAAAATGTTTTGGAATTAATAAAATTGAAGATATAGATATTATAGAAAAGATTATAAATTTATAAAAAATAATAAATATGATATATATAATCTATAAAAAGGAAAATATCAAACAAAGAATCAATCAGAAAATAAGATGTGGTTGATTTTTTGACATAAAATTTTCCTACAGGTATGTGCTAATATTGAAGGAAAATGAGATTTTTGACTGGAATAGAGAAAAAATGGGTAGTAAATAAAGATAAAATACCATATGACTTGTCTAATTCAGAAATTACCAAAATAGAACAGACATATATATGTTTTTCACCAGAAATAAGAGTTTGCAAAATAAATGATGGAGAAGAATATACTTTTGCAGTGAAAAATAATATGACTTCGGACGGAATGATAAGAGATGAAATGGAAGATTCTATTACACAAGAAGAATATAATAACTTAATGAAAAAACAAGAAGGAAACACCATTTATAAAACTAGATATCAGTTCTTGGACAATGGCTATCTACTAGCAATTGATATATTTTCAGGAGAATTAGATGGATTAGCATATTTGGAAATAGAATTTGAAAATCAGGAAGAAGCAAATAATTTCAAAACACCAGAATGGGTAATAAAAGATGTTACAAGTGATTTGAATTATAAAAATGGTTATCTTGCTAGATATGGCATACCAAATAGCTTTTTTGATTATATAAAATAAAGTATAAACAAAAAATTAAATTATAAAGATAAAATTAGCAAATTGTTGAAAAATCAATGAAACTGTGTTATAATAATTAAGCAATAACTTTTTGCAATACCCTTGAAGTAGGAAAATGTTTCGGGGGTATAAACCTCCGAATGATTATTAGGAGGGCAAATTTATGACTTCAACATTTAAGTTTATTTGGGGAGATAGGGAAGTTCTTAAAAACGATAATAGACGTTATAAAGTTGGTCGACCAGAACGCTGTAGGAAATGCAAAAGAAAAAACTGCTATAATTGTACGCAACAATTTTCTTACCGAACTAGGAGAGACGACAATCAAAAGATTGGTAAACTTTATACAGGAGACTAGTTATAACACATAAAAACATTAGGAGGGTTATTATGTTAAGAACTTACACGTACACGCAGACATCAACAAATAAACCAGAGAACAATAACACAGTTGTTAGTTCTCCTACTCCGCCCACACGGGACGAAGTAATTGCTCAACTTGAAAAGCATTTTTCTGAACATGACAAGGATATGGTAACATCCGAAGACATCTCAAAACTTGCTGATGCTATTAGTGAAGCATTTGATGGACTTGGAGATAAGCCATATGGTAGATTCGCAAACTATTGTCAGAAAAATCCTAATCTAACCATAAGAATGTACCACGATGAGTGGACATTAATTGACAGAGAAAGGTATCCAGGAGACTATTCGCCATTGACTTTAATTCCTATCAAATGTTCAGCAATTGACTTTTCAATGACAGTAATTACTAATACCAAGTGTATTTCGTTGGCTTACGTTAGCAAAGAATGTATATTCTAAGCCACAAAAAGAGAATCTCTTTTAAAAGGGATTCTCTTTAAATTTAACTAAATACTTGAAAAAGTAGTGCTTTGATGATATTATATGTAAAGATTTTATAGAAAAAAGGAGATCATAAAATGTATGATTTTATAGAAATAGAAAAGAAATGGCAAGAATATTGGGAAAAAAACAAAACGTTTAAAGTAGATGCATGGGATTTTTCAAAACCAAAATATTATGCACTTGATATGTTTCCATACCCATCAGGAGTAGGGCTTCATGCAGGTCATCCTGAAGGTTATACTGCAACAGACATAGTATCGCGTATGAAAAGAATGCAAGGGTATAATGTGCTTCATCCAATAGGTTATGATTCTTTTGGACTTCCAGCAGAACAATATGCAATACAAACAGGAAATCATCCAGCAGAATTCACAGAAAAAAATATTAAAACATTCGAAGGACAATTAAAAAGGCTAGGATTTTCATATGATTGGGATAGGGTTATATCTACTAGTGATCCAAGTTATTATAAATGGACACAATGGATATTTAAAAAGTTATATGAAGATGGATATGCAAAACAAATTTACATGCCAGTTAATTGGTGCGAAGAATTAGGTACTGTTTTAGCAAATGATGAAGTAATAGATGGTAAAAGCGAAAGAGGCGGTTACCCTGTAATACGTAAATATATGAAACAATGGATTATTGACATACCAGCTTTTGCAGAAGACCTTTTAAGCGGATTAGATGAAGTGGATTGGCCTGAATCTACTAAAGAGATGCAAAGAAATTGGATTGGTAAATCAGAGGGAGTAGAAGTAGAATTTAAAATTAAAGATGGTGGTAAGTTTTCAATATTTACAACATGTATAGAAACCATATATGGTATTACTTTTATGGTTTTAGCTCCTGAAAATAAGCTAGTAGATGAGTTGAAAGACAGAATAAAAAATTGGGCTGAAGTTGTTAAATATAGAGAAGAAACTGCTAAAAAATCTGACTTCGATAGAACAGAATTGAACAAAACCAAAACAGGTGTTAAACTTGATGGAATACTTGCTATTAATCCAGTTAATGGAAAAGAAGTACCTGTTTTCTTGGGAGACTTTGTTTTGGCAAGTTATGGTACAGGAGCAGTAATGGCAGTGCCAAGTCATGACCAAAGGGATTTTGAATATGCACAAGAACATAATATACCTATGATCCAAGTAATTGATGGAAGAGATACAACTGAAAGAGCTTTTGAAAAACAAGATTATTTAGGCAAAGGCTGTAAATTAATTAATAGTGAAGAGTTTACAGGTATGACAGTTGAGGAGGCAAAAGTAGCTATCACAGATAAACTTGTTAAAATAGGATGCGGAAAAAAGAAAAATAACTATCATATAAGAGAATGGATTTTTGCCCGTCAAAGATTTTGGGGTGAGCCAATTCCAATTATTCATTTGGAAGATGGAAGAGATATTGTATTAGATGACAAAGATTTACCTTTAGTATTACCAAAAATGGATGATTATAAAAGTAAAAATGGTCAAGCTCCATTGGAAAATGCAACTGAATGGAAGAATGTTGTAGTTGATGGAGTAAAAGGAGTAAGGGAAACATCAACAATGCCAGGTTCAGCAGGATCAAGTTGGTATTTCTTAAGATATATAGACCCAACTAATGACCAAATCTTTGCTGATCCAAAGCTAATTGAACATTGGATGCCAGTAGATTTATATGTAGGTGGACCTGAGCATGCTGTTGGACATTTACTATATTCAAGAATGTGGAATATATTTTTGTATAAAAAAGGATTAGTTAGTGTAAAAGAACCATTTAAAAAATTGGTACATCAAGGAATGATATTAGGCTCAAATGGAATAAAAATGGGTAAAAGGTTCCCAGAATATGTTGTAAACCCTGATGATATAGAAAAAAAATATGGTGCTGATACACTAAGAATGTATGAAATGTTTATGGGACCACTAGAAGCAGACAAACCATGGAATGATGAATCTGTTAGAGGTATAAAGAAATTTTTGGACCGTGTTTGGAGATTATATCATGAAGAAGCAAGAGAGTTTAAAGACAATCCAAACTTGGATAAAATATATAACCAAACAGTTAAAAAAGTAACTGATGATTATGAATCATTAAACTTTAATACTGCAATATCACAAATGATGATATTTGTTAATGCAGTGTATAAAGAAAATACATGGAACCTAGAATATGCAAAAAATTTCGTTAAACTATTAAACCCAATAGTTCCACATATTACAGAAGAGATATGGAGTGAAGTTTTTAATAATTCAAAAACAATTGCATATGAACCATGGCCAACATATGATAGTTCAAAATTAGTAGATGATACATATGAAATGGTAGTTCAAGTAAATGGCAAGATGAGAGGAAAAATAGAAGTTTCAACATCATGTACAGAAGAAGAAATGAAAGCTACTGCAAAAGAACTAGAAAATGTAAAAAACAATATAGAAGGGAAAACTATTGTAAAAGAAATAGTTGTACCTAAAAAGTTGGTTAATATAGTTGTAAAATAAATATGTAAAAAGAGACTGGTTAAAAAAACTGGTTTCTTTTTGATTTTGGTTGACAAAAAAACATTTAGACTGTATAATTTATACAGTTTTATGTAATATATAAAAGTCTTGGATATATGATGAAGAAGTTATCTAAGTAGTTATTTAGAATTCTATACAGGGAGTTATGGTCAATAGACTGAGAGCCATACTAGAGAAGCTATATAATGAATTTCAATAATGGAGTCAATATCGTTAAGAAAATTATTTTAATAAGTGCTAAGAAATTAGAAAAAAGGTGGTACCGCGGATTAAAAGATTCGTCCTTTAGTTTGGTATCACTATTTTTGTTTTTTAGGGAAAGGAAATGCTATTATGGAAGAAAAGTTAGAAAAAATCAAAAATAATGGAATTGAAAAACTAGAAAATGCAAAAACAGTAGAAGAATTGCAAAATATTGCAAAAGAACTAACTGGTAAAAAAAGCGAGTTAGGTGAAGTTTTAAAATCTATAAGTACATTATCTAATGAAGAAAAAAAGGTTGTTGGAATGAAAACAACTGAAATTAAACAATTATTTGGAGAGAAAATAAAACAAAAAGAAGATGAACTTATAAGTGCTAAAAGTGTTGTAGATAAACCTTTAGACCTTACATTACCAGGAACAGCTATAAGTAAAGGAGCATTACATCCTATTACTCAAATGTGCTACGACCTAAATGAAGCCTTTTTATCATTAGGTTTTGAAGTGTATAGTGAAGATGATATTAGCAGTGAAAAATATGCTTTTGATAACTTGAATTTCCCTGCTGACCATCCAGCACGTCAATCTATGGACACATTCTGGTTAGATGGAACAGAGGAAAAATCAGGAACAGAACGTTTATGTTTAAGACCTCATTTAACAGGTGGATCAGTTAGATATTTATTAAAACACGGTGCTCCTGCAAGATTTGTTTACCCAGGTAGAGTATATAGAAATGAAAATACTGATGCTAGACATGAAAGAGCATTCTTCCAATATGAAGCTCTTATAGTTGATAAAAATATTTCATTCTCATCCGGAATGGTAATGATTCAAACTATTCTTGAAAAAGTATTTGGTAGAAAAATCAATGTACGTATGAGAGAAGGATTTTTCCCATTTACTGAACCAGGTTATGAAATAGATATGGAATGTTTAGTATGTGGTGGAAAAGGTTGTAGCGTATGTAACCACAATGGATGGATTGAAGTAATGCCAGGTGGTGTAATTCACCCTAATGTTTTAAAATCTGCTGGACTTGATCCAGAAGAATGGACAGGATTCTATATTAACATTGGATTAGACAGATTAGTTATGATGCGTTATGGAGTGGATGATGTAAGATTATTCCATAGTGCAGATTTAAGATTTTTAGAGCAATTTAAATAAGGAGGTAAACAAAATGAAAGTATCATTAAATTGGGTTAAAAAATATGTTGATTTACCAAAAGAAATAACAAACAAACAAATAGCTTATGACTTAACATTAAGAACAGTTGAAGTAGAGTCTGTTGAAAATACTAGTGATAAATTTCACGATATAGTAGTAGGAAAAATATTAGAAGTAAAAGAACATCCTAATGCAGACTCATTAAGAATATGTATGGTAGATATAGGCGAAACAGAACCAGTACAAATTGTATGTGGTGGATCAAACCTATATGTAGGTGAATATGTAGTAGTATCTAAGCCAGGTGCTGAAGTATATTGGCATGGAGAACCAGATTTAGTTAAAATAAAGAAAACAAATATGCGTGGCGAATCATCTTATGGTATGATTTGTGGAGCAGAAGAAGTATATTTAGAGAACATTTTTTCAGCTAAAAATGAAACAGAAATAGTTGACTTAAAAGGTATTGAATGTAAACCAGGTCAAAATATAGCTGAATTGATATGCATGGATGATGTTGTACTTGAAATAGATAATAAATCATTAACAAACAGGCCAGATTTATGGGGACATTATGGAATAGCAAGAGAGCTATCAGCAATTTATAATGTACCTTTAAAAGAATTACCAAGTATAGAAATTGACAAAAATCTTCCAAAATACAATGTTGAAATACAAGCACCTGAAAAATGTAATAGATATGCTGCAATTGAAATAGAAAATGTATATGATAAAGAATCTCCAATGTGGATGAAAGCAGCTTTAATAAATGCAGGTATGAGACCAATAAGTGCTATTGTAGATATTACGAATTATGTTATGATGGCTGTAGGTCAACCTTTACATGCTTTTGATAGAACACATGTAAATGGTGAAAAAATAATTGTTAGAAATGCTAAAAAAGATGAAGAACTATTACTTCTTGATAATAACACAATTAGCCTAACTGAAGATGATTTAGTAATATGTGATGACACAGATGCAATGGCATTAGCAGGAATACGTGGAGGTAAAAAAGATTCAATTCTTCCAGAAACAACAGGGGTTGTTGTAGAAGTTGCTAATTTCATAGCTTCTACAATTAGAAAAACAGGAAAAAGATTTGACGAAAAAACAGATGCTTCTATAAGATATGAAAAAAATCTTGATACTGAAAGAGTTAGCCAAGGAATTGCATTAGCATTGCAATTATTTAAAGAAATATTCCCAGAAAGCAAAGTTGTAGCATTCAATGATGTTTATCCAATAAAAACACAAAGGGAAGTAATAGATGTATCAGAAGAATTCCTTAATGTTAGATTAGGAAAAGTTTTACCTAGAGAAACAATTGAAAAAGTATTAAAAGCTTTAGGATATGATGTAGAATATAAAGATAAAGTTTACCATGTTGTTGTTCCAGTATGGCGTTCAACAGGAGATGTATCTTTAAAAGATGATGTAATGGGAGATATAGCTAGATTACTAAGCTTTGAAAGCTTTGAAGCTAAACCTCTAACTGTTAAATTTGAACATGCTGTTTTACAAAACAAAGTATTATTAGAGCAAAGATTAAAACAATATTTAGCTTTTAGATGTGGATTTAATGAAATATTTACATATCCTTGGATAGACGAAAAATATATAGATGCAGCTGGAGTGGATAAGGAAAATTCAGTTAAACTAGCCACACCTCCATCACCAAGTGAAGCATATTTAAGAATTTCACTTATACCAGGAATGTTAGAGGCAATTTCTAAAAACTTAAGATATTTTGATGAATTCAAATTATTTGAAGTTGCACAAGCATTTGAAAAAGGTGAATATCATGAATCATCAGAAGATGAGACATTACCAGTTCATAAAAAACTATTAACAGCAAGTATTGTTGGCAAAGATGCTAGTAAGCTATTTTATGAATTAAAAGGTGTAATAGAAAATATGTCTGAATATTGCCACATGGAAAAAATAACTTTGAAACAAGGTGAAAAACCTTCTTGGGCAGATGTAAACGTATATTTAGATATTATGTTAGATGACAAAGTAATAGGTAAATTAGGATTATTATCAATAAAAACTATGAACTCTGCTAAAATAAAAAGAGCTAATGTTGCAATTTTTGAATTAAATGTTGATGAATTAGTACCTTATGCGTCTAGAGATAATAAGTTTATTCATATTCCTTTATTACCATTAGTTGAAAAAGATTTATCAATTTTAGTTGACGAATCTGTAACATGGGAAGAAATTTCTGGTTCAATTAAAGGCAAATTAAAAGATGTAAAATTTGTTGAGGAATATAGAGGCAACCAAGTTCCAGAAGGTAAGAAATCAATAATGTTAAGAATTGTAATTGATAATGGTAATACAACTATGACATCAGAAGAAATAAATGCTAAAATGGAAAGCATATTAAAAATTCTTAATAAGAGATGTGGAGCAGTTCTAAGAGAAGAATAATAAAAACAAAAAGAAAGGTTAATTAAATTTAATCTTTCTTTTTATTGTTTTTTTATAACCATTATAGTAGAATAAGTTTAGATTAAAACAAAGGGGAAAACAAAAGATGGTAAACTTTTTAATTTTAGGCATAATTATAATTGTAAAGGCATTTTTTTCTGAAGCAGAAACTGCTTTTACATATTTAAATAAAGCAAAATTCAATCAGATGAGTAAAAAAGCAAATAAAAAGAAAGAAAAACGAATTAATAATCTGTTAAATAATAAATTATCAATATTTGGAACTACAAGAGTTGGCATTACATTTGCAGAATTACTTGCCAGTGCTTTTGCAGCAGAAACTTTTTTAGAAAACATGGAAGAAAAGCTTGAAACATTTGGAATTAGTAATTCCTTAGCTTATGTTATAGCATTAGTAATCATTACAATAATACTATCATACTTTACTCTAGTTTTTGGAGAATTATTACCAAAAAGAATTGCACGAAATAACCCAGAAAAAGTGGCATATAAAACTGTAAATGCACTAGTTATTTTTTCAAAAATCAATTATGGATTTGAAAAATTTCTAACCGCTTCTGAAAACCTATTTTCTAAAATATTTGGAATAAAAAACGAACCAAATGAAAAACTAACAGAAAAAGAAATAAAAATGATTATTTCAGAAGGAAAAGACCAAGGAATATTTGATGAAGATGAGAAGAAACTATTATACAATGCGCTCAAATTTGATGACTTTAAAATAAAAGATATTATAGTAGAAAGAGAAAAAGTAACATTTATAAATAGTGAATATAGCAAAGAAAAAATACTTGAAATAATAAAAAAATATAAATATACAAGATTTCCTGTATATTCAGGAACAAAAGATAACATAATTGGAGTGTTAAACATAAAAGACATTATAATAAATAATGAAAATGATGATATAAAGCAATTTATAAGAGAACCATTATTTGTTTCAGGAAAAGACAATATAGATGAAATCTTTAAGTCAATGCAATTAAATAATAAACATATGGCAATAGTAAAAAATGCTGAAGGTAAAGTTGAAGGAATGATAACAATGGAAGACATAATAGAAAAATTGCATGGAAATATTTTAGATGAATTTGATTCATAATATAAGGAGGATAAAATGGAAAAGTCAAAAGTTTATTTTATGAAAGAAATCTCAAAGGAAAATCTGGTAAAAATATATGATGCTTTAAATGTAAAATTATCAGGAAAAGTAGCAGTAAAAGTACATTCTGGAGAAGAAGGAAATCAAAACTATTTAAGACCAGAATTTATGCAAGATATTGTAAAACATGTAAATGGTACAATAGTAGAATGCAATACAGCTTATGGTGGGGAAAGAAATACAACTGAAAAACATCAAAAACTAATGGAAAACCATAGATGGAGTAAGCTATATAATGTAGATATAATGGATGCAGAAGGACAAATAGAACTACCTATTCCAGAAGGAAAAGTAATAAAAGTAAATTATGTTGGAAAAGACATACAGAATTATGATTCTATGCTTGTAATATCACATTTTAAAGGACATCCTATGGGAGGATTTGGTGGAGCTCTAAAAAATATTTCAATAGGTGTTGCATCATCTTATGGAAAAGCATATATACACGGAGCTGGTGAACCAGAAAAAATATGGACAGCAGATCATGATAAATTTTTAGAATCAATGGCAGATGCTGACAAATCAATAGTTGATTATTTTAAAGAAAATATACTTTTCATAAATATAATGTGCAATATGTCAGTTGACTGTGACTGTTGTGCAGTAGCAGAAGATCCATGTATGCAAGACATAGGAATATTAGCTTCAACTGATCCCGTTGCATTAGATCAAGCTTGTATTGATTTAGTATATAATTCTAATGATCCAGGAAAAGACCATTTTATAGAAAGAGTAGAATCTAGAAATGGAGTACACACAATAGAAGCTGCAGCTGAACTTGGAGTAGGAAACAGGGAATATGAATTAGAGACAATATAATAATTGACATAAATACACAAAGATTATATAATATAAATATCCTTATCTTATAGGAGGTAATTCTATGCTAGAAAGAATACGGGAATTTTCGTACTGGCTTGGCGTAGATCCACTTTGGAGTTATGCACTTTTAATACTAATAATACTACTAATTGTAGTAAGGTGCATTTACCCATGGAGAGCAAAGTGGAAATCTGTTACAACAAAAGATAAAGATGGTAATACTGTAACAAAATATTACCGTTTAGATATATAAAAATCAGAAAAAGCGATAGTTTTACTCTATCGCTTTTTCTAATTTTATGATATAATCTGAAAGAAGATGAAAGGAGATAAATTTTATGAAAATAATACTAGCCTCAGCTTCACCAAGAAGGAAAGAGTTATTAGGATATATTACAAAAGATTTTGAAGTGATTGTAAGCAATGCAGATGAAAGTTTTAAAGAAGGCTTAACAATTCAGGAACAATCAAAAAGAATAGCTTATTTAAAAGCAAAAGAAGTATTTGATAAAACTACAGGAGACAGAATTGTAATAGGCTCAGACACTTTAGTATTAAAAAACGGCAAACATTATGGAAAGCCAAAAGACAAACAAGAAGCTTTTAAAATGATTTCAGAATTACAAAATGATGTACATGAAGTTATTACAAGTTTGTGTGTAATAATTGAAAATGATGATAAAAAAGATGTTATTACAGATTATGATATAACAAGAGTATATTTATCTGAAATAGATGAAAGAGAAATAAACGAGTGGATTGAATCAGGAGAAGCAATGGACAAGGCAGGAGCTTATGCAATACAAGGACAATTTTCTAAGTTTATAGTTAAATTTGAAGGAAGTTATAATTCAGTTGTTGGGCTACCAGTACAAAAGTTGTATCAAATTATTAAAAAATATATAAAAGTTGAAAAATAATTAGAATTTTTGCTGCGTCAAATTTCATTTAAAACGCGGTTACATACACCACGTATGCGCCATTGCCTTTCAAATGTTATTTTCCTTGCCAAAATTTAATTCTTTTCCAACTAAATCTAACATTCAATGGAGGAATGAAAAAAAGTGGAAATACCAGTAAAGAAAAATGAAGAATATATTGTAGATATTATAGATAACGGTTATGAAGGAGAAGGCATAGCTAAAATAAATGACTATATAATATTTATACCACAAGCAATAAAAGGTGAAAAATGTAAAATACTAATATTAAAAACTACTACATCTCATGGATTTGGTAAAATATTAGAGATATTAGAAACCGCTTCAAGCAGAGAAAAAGTAGATTGTAGCACATATACAAGATGTGGAGGATGCAATTTAAGACATATAAGTTATCAAACAACATTAAAGATGAAACAGGAAGTAGTTCAAAATTTAGTAAATAAAACATTAAAACAAAAAATTACAGTGCAAAATACAATAGGAATGAAAAATCCATACAACTATAGAAACAAAGCACAATACCCATTAGGCTATACAAAAAACGGAGAAGTAGTTACAGGAATATTTGCGCCTAGAACACATGAAGTAATTCCAATGAAAGAATGTAAAATTCAAAAACCTATATCAGAACAAATTGCAACAATAATTGTAGAATTCTTAAATCAAAACAAAATATCTGTATATAATGAAAAAACAGGAAAAGGTTTGTTTAGACATATTGTAATAAAAGTTGGTGTAAAGACTAAAGAGATAATGTGCGTATTAGTTATAAATGGAGAAAATATACCAAAAGAAAAAGAACTAGTAGAATGTATAATAGATGGTTTAAAACAAAGTGAATTCAAACTAAAAACAGTTGTAAAAAATATAAATACTAAAAACACAAATGTAATACTAGGAAATAAAAATATTACCATATATGGTGATGGCTATATTTATGACAAACTAGGAGACTATACATTTAAAATTTCACCAATGTCATTTTATCAAACTAACCCTGTACAAACAGAAGTTTTATACAACAAAGCAATTGAAGGAGCAAACTTAAAAACAGATGATATTTTACTTGACTTATATTGTGGAATAGGAACAATAGGAATATATGCTTCAAAATTTGTAAAAAAAGTATATGGAATTGAAATTGTAGAACAAGCAATTGAAGATGCAAAAGAAAATGCAAAAATAAATAATATAGAAAATATAGAATTTACTTGTGGAGATGTAGAAAAAGTTTTGGAAAACTTATTACATGAAAAACATATAACTCCAAATGTTGTATTTGTAGATCCACCAAGAAGAGGCTTAGATGATACTACAATAAATAACATACTAAACTTGGAACCAGAAAAATTAGTATATATAAGTTGCAACCCAGCAACAATGGTAAGAGATTTATCCAAACTAGAAGAAAAATACAACATAAAAGAAATACAACCAGTAGACATGTTTCCTTTCACAAGTCATATCGAAAATGTAACTGTTCTAACGTTGAAAGATCAAGTTAAATAAAAGAATAAAGAATATAATATCATGTTTTAGATAGTTAAAAATAAAAACTAATAAATTAGAACAATATTAAATTAATTTTAGGAGTAATAATAAAATGAAAGCTCTGAAAACAGAAAACAAAAAAATACATATGCTTAATGCAAGAAATAATATAATAATGACAGTAATAAATAAAGTAAATAAAGGTCTTAATATGTTTGAAGAAATTAATAATGAGTTTACTATTTTTTTAGATATGTTAGAAAACAAAGGCATTGAATATAGTAAATTATCAAGGGCATTAATTCCTTCAAGAGATGAAGATAAGTATGAATATGCATTTGTATTTAATAGTACATATTTTAATGATAAAACAATGTTTTATGGTGAGAAGATAATGAATAAAATATTATCTATCATAAATAAAGAAAGTACGCAAAGTATTTTGGCAGGAGATTATATAAAAATTCAAGGAGTTAATGAAAACAGTTTAAGAAATTTATTCTTAGAAAAGATAGAATATATTAATAAATGTGACTACTTACATAATAATGAGTACTATATAGTTTATATAAATAATATAACAAAAAAACAGTTGAATGATATGATAGGTGATCTAAAAAATGAAAGTTATTTTGTCGGAGTAATGAATTTAAAATACACTTCGGGTATAAAACAATATTTATCATATATTTTATGTCCAATATGTATTAAATATAAAAACAAAGTTATTTTACCACATTTTATAGATAGAGATGATAAAGAAAATTATAAAGAACAAGGATATGCATACAAAGAAAATGGATTTGATATTATAAGCATAAATCAAATGTATTATGAATTATTTTTAGCTTATAAAATACCAAATGGAATAAAAGATGAAGAGGATTTAAAATTTAGTTATAATCTTTTGACTTATATTACTCCGAAATATGAAAAAATAAAAGTAATAATAGATGAGCGAAAGTTAAAGTATTTAATGACAAAAAAGACAGACGATATGAAAACACTTGGATTATTAAATGTTACTAAAGAAGAATTAGAAAAGAAAATTTTGATAAATATATATAATAATTATATTTACAATATAGAAAAGAATGAATTTGGAGATTTGAAATTTAATGTTTTGATAGAATTGTTTGAAAATAGTGAAAGAAAAAATGCACTAATTTCGTTAAAATATATTCCAGAAAAAAATGAATTAAAATTGATAACAATGTATTAAATTGGAAGAAGTTTTATAGTTGTAAATTGAAAAATGCAATAATTTTATTGTGTGTTTCCAATTCGACAAACACTGTCTGGCGAATTGAGTTGTCCTCATTATAATATATTAATGAGAAGTGAAGATGAAAAAAATAGAATGTGCAAAACAAGCATTTTTTGATAGAAAAAGAGATTTATCATACAAATACTTTTTAGTGATAACTATAGAGACAATAGATGTAAAGCTACCCGAGTGTTGCAAAAGGCTGAAAAAGATGATAAAATAACTATGTTTATTTATTTATATCCTGTTTGCAGAATGAGTTGCGACAGTTAAAATAAAAATATTTTTTTCAGGAGGGAAAACAACTATGTTCAATTCTATTTTTGATGTAAATGGATACTAAAGGAGGTATATTATGCATAATGTTAAAAAAAATCTCAAAAATGGTTCAAGGGCTTTTCAATTGGTAAAACAATTGGAAAAGGTAGCAACAGCATGTTTACAAAGCAATCTTCAAGATAGAGAAAGAGTAATTTCACGGTTAGAAGAATTAGAAACAATATTCAAACCATATCACGATGAATTACAGAAGATTCAAGAAGAAAAGAAACAGCATGAATTAAGAAATAAAAGAATTTGTGCTAAGCAGGGACACACTGGTGAATGGAAAGAAGAAACCTATTATCATAAAGGATGGATGGGAGATCTTTCTGATAAGCAGTTGGTAGAACAACAGCGTGTCAGATGGACTAGAACATGTACAAGATGTGGAGAACAAGAAGTATCTGAAACAGAGCCGGAAGAAGTGAGAAAACTTCGAAAAATAAAAGAAATTGAGGCTCTTGAAGAACAAGTAAAAAGAATGAAAGCAGAGTTGTAAGTAAAAATAGGCTGTGGTTTAAATTATTAAACCACAGCTTTTCCTAATTTTTTAATGTGAGAAGAAATAACAAATAAGAATTATTGTAAAATATTAGCTCTTATGATATATTGTAGTAAATTATTTATAGTAAAAGAGAAAGAGTGTTATATGAGAAAAATAAATAAAAGAACAATTAGTATAATTCTACTAATTGGAATAATTATATTATCTAACCTTGTATGGGGATATATGTATTTTAGAGAAAAAAATAATTTAAGACGTTCTCTTATGACACTTCAGATACAGCATGGACTTTAGATTGCTATACATCTGTTTTTCCGGTTATAATTTGGGCGACAACAAACTATGAACCAGTAAGTGAAATGTGGACATGGAAGAGTTATGATGGTCGTCATACATATACTTATCCTAAAAATAGCCATACGATAGTTGTGATAGGAGTAGATAAAGAATATTATTATGTGAACGATCCGTTACAAAGTGAAGGCAATACAAAGGTAAAAAAGAAAGATCTTGAAAAAAGTTTTTGATTCTTTAGGAAGACAAGTTGTAGGAATCCAAGAATTTGGAGATTATATTGAAAAAGGAATAGAGTAATAAAAGAATCTAGACATTTCTATAAATTTTGACTAGTCATATTAATAGAGAAATATGGAGATAATAGATATGAGTAATATGGAATTTGAAGTAAAAGTTTTAAATATTGATAAACAGAAACTAATAGACAAGATAAAAGAACTTGGAGGAGAATATGTAAGTTCTTCAAGCCAATATTTATGCGTATATGATTTGGGATATATTAATCAAAGGTATAACTCTAATATATATGAGCTAAATAATGAAACTATTAAACTACGAAAAAATGTAGTATTAAATAGAATAAAAAATCTTTTTAAAGAAGTAGATCAGTTATTAAATGATGAAGAAATAAAATACTTAAATAGAATATTTAATATAAATAGCTTATGTGAGATATTTAACATGAATAGAGAAAAAACTTTAGAAATATTAAATAGTAGAGAGCTAATTGAGTTTATAGACAAATATAAGTCAACATCAAAGAAATGGATCAGATTAAGAAAAACAATTGAAGAAGCGGATGGAAAGCAAAAAGAAAAGACAACATTAACTATAAAACATATTTTAAAAGAAGATAAATCAGGTATTCAGCAAATGCAAGAAACAGAAATAGAAGTAAGTTCGTTTGAAGAAACAAATGAATTGCTTGAAGAACTTGGCTTTTCACATAGAAGTTATCAGGAAAAAAGAAGAGAAAAATATATTTTAAATGAACATGAAATAGATATTGATACATGGCCTAAACTTCCCACATATTTTGAAATTGAAGGAAAGGATAAAAATGATTTAGAAAACATATTAAATATTCTTGGTTATTCATTTGCAGATACTATTTCATGCACTGTTGATGAAATATATAAAGAAAAGGGAATAGATATAAATAATATAAAAGAACTTAAGTTTTAAGAGGTAGATATGGAAAAGATATATAATAAATTAGTAAGAGACAATATACCAGATATTATTAGAAGTGATAATGAAAAACCTGTCACTAGGATTTTGACAGATGCTGAATATGAAAGAGAATTATATAGAAAACTAGCAGAAGAATGTAAAGAGGTTTACAGAGCTGAAGATAATGATGAGGCTTGTAAGGAATTAGCAGATGTATTAGAGGTAATTAGAACTATTGCAAATGTAAAAGGAAAGAGTCTTGAAGATATAATAAAATTAGCAGAGGATAAAAGAAATAAAAGAGGAGGTTTTTCCAAAAAAATATATTTAGAAAAATCTATAAAGAAAGAAGATTTTGAAAGATAAATTGTATACAAAAATTATTATTTAATATATAATAAATATAATCAAAAGAAAAAGAGAGGTTGAATTTTATGGAAAAGAAATTAGAAGAGTTGAATGGATTTAAAGATTTAAGAATTGTTGATAACTTTTATCAAACATCAAGCTTTTTTCCAATGCCAACAACAGAAATTGGAACATTAAGTGAATCTGGTCAAACTAATTTAGGTTCATATTCACTATGTTTTCCATACTATATTGCAGGAAAGGATTATTATGCAATGCTTCTTTGTTGCAGAAACAGCTCAAATACTGCTAAAAATATTTTAAGAACAGGTAAGTGTAGCATAAACTTTATAACTGATAAGAGAAAGTATTTTAAAGAAGCGGTAAGATTAGGTTACCCAGGAGAAACAACAGAAGAAAAGATGAAAGACTGTATATTTACTTTAGTAGATGGAAAAAGAGCTAGAGAAAATCAAAATGAAGCATATCCTAAAATTATTCAAGAGGCATTCCAAGTATTTGAATGTACTTGGGTAAAAGAGTTAGATGGAGCAGAAAATGATGTGGTTAAAGATGAATACCTACCACCATACCATCAATTCAATGGTATTACAAGTCAATATGGTGCACATTTTATTTTAAAAATTGATAATATTTTAATTAAGCCACAATATTATGATGCTATAATAAATGGGGTAAATTCATATAATTTTCCACAAGTGCCAGTTGACTATGGTTACAGAGATAATAAAAACTTCTGGTATACAAAATTCAAAAGACCTGTATCAGAACCAATACCAGCAAGTAAAGGTATTAGCTTGGATACTGTTAAATATGCAGCTTCAAGAATTGATCCAGATGTAAAATTTACAGATGAAGCTTGTGCTAAACTCGTAAAAGTACCAAGAGTATTTTTAAGTACTGTATTAAAGGGATGTGTAGCATGGGCAAAAGAAAATAATGTTACATTGATTACAGAAAAAGAAATGGAAATTATACAAGATAAACGTAATAAAGAAAAGAAATAAAAACTCAAATGGACTAATATAAATATATTAGTTCGTTTTTTTATTGGAGGAAAAATGAGTAATCAAGTTATAAAGGTAACTGATATTAGTGGAAGTGAAGCAACATTGGATTTTCTTGAAAATAATGTAAAGCTGTTTAGTACTAAAGCTTTTATAGGTAAAAATGGAATAACAAATGATAAAAGAGAGGGAGATAAAAAAACACCAGTTGGTAAATATAACTTAGGTATAGCATTTGGAACGCATGATGAAGTCAAATTTAGCAATTACATTAAAATAACTAAAAACTTGCATTGGGTAGATGATATAAATTCAAAATTTTATAATCAGCTCGTAGATATTACAAAAGTAAGAAAAGACTGGAATAGTAGTGAACATTTAATAGAACATCCAAAACAATATGAGTATGCTATAGAAATAAAAACAAATCCACAAAATGTACCTGGTAAAGGAAGTGCAATTTTCCTACATTGTAGTGTAGAAAGGCCGACAGCAGGGTGCATTGCTATAGATGCTAAATATATGAAATTTCTATTAGATAGAATTGAAAATGATGCAATTGTATGTATTGAAATATAAAATGATGTGTGGTAAAATTTCTCCTATTAAGAGGTGATTATATATGAAAAGAGAAGAAGCTTTTGAAATATTAAAAAAATATAACAAAGATGAATTTCATATAAGACATGCTTTAACAGTTGAAGGTGTTATGAGATACTTTGCTAAAGAATTAAATGAGGATGTTGAATATTGGGGTAACATAGGACTATTACATGATGTGGATTTTGAATTGTACTCAGAAGAACACTGCAAGAATGGAGGAGTATATGAAAGAGAGAATAAAATGGATTGACATATTAAGAGCTATTGCAATAATATTTGTAGTTATAGGGCATACTCTTACAGAAGGAGAAGTACAAACATATTTTTACTCTTTTCATATACCCTTATTTTTCTTCATATCGGGAATGCTTTTTAAAAATAAAGAAGAAAAATTTGCAACATTTTTGATTAAAAAAATTAAACAATTGTTGGTACCATATTTTTGCTTTGGAATTGTTAGTATATTAATATATGCTATACTAGGAAAGTTTGCAGCAAATTCACTAGGTAGAGGAAACATAGACGGAAACATATTAACGAATGTTTTAGGACTATTATATGGAAGTGCAAAAACAGGACATTTAAAGTATAATCTTCCATTATGGTTTTTACCATGTTTATTCTCAACAAACATTATATTTTATTTTGCTATTAAAATACTAAAGGAAAACAAGATTATTATATTAGTACCAATATGTGCTGTTTTAGGGTATGTTATAAATTATCATACTAATATTTCTTGTTTACCTTATGGACTAGATACAGCTATTACAATGTTAGTATTTTTTAGTTTAGGATTCTTATTTTTTAAAAGTCTCGAAAAGGCTAAAGCAATATATAACAATAAATTCTTGCTTATAGGATTGGCTATTATTACACTGGCTGTAGGAATGCTTGTAGGGCTAAAAAATGGAAGAGTAAGGTATTCAGCAGATGTTTACAACAATATTTTGTTATTTTATATTTCTAGTATATTAAGTATAATCGGGTACATAGGTATTAGTGTAATAATAAATAAATGCAAATTCTTAGAATATATTGGACAAAAAACTTTAGCGATATTAGTAATGCATAAAATGCCAATACTATTTTTTCAAATAGCTATTCCATATACTAAAAATGCATTAGCACAAAATAATTTAATTATTGGAATAGTTGTAGCTATTATATCAATATTATTATGTTTAGTAGCAAATATTATAATTGAAAAATATTTACCATTCTTGTATGGAAAATGGTATAAAAATAAATCGCAGGTAACTTAGTAACACCTGCGATTTATAAATTATAAATATTTTTTTAAAGTCTCAACACTATCTTCTTGCATAACAACAAAATCATTTAAAATATTTTTTACATCTGCAGCAGCGTTTTCATTTTGATTAAGTAAACGTCTTCCTTCAATAATTCCCATATTTGTACCTTGCATTAAAAGTTCTGATAACTTTGAAGTACTGTCATCATTCATGGTTTTCATCTGAATCCCATACCATGTCATCATTTTAGTCATTGCATTAGTTTCATGAGGTTCTTTACTACTGTAGTTTGCATATAAGTCATTAACTCGATTAGAAATATCTTTGTATTTGTTATATTCAGTATCTAAAACATTTTTAAATTTAGCATCTGTAATCTTATCTGAAACATAAGAAATAGCATTCATTCCCATGGTTGCACCTTTATTAACTTCATCTAAAATATTTAAATTTTGATTTTCCATTTTTGACCTCCAATATAATATATAACTATTATTTACATAACGCACAAAACTATACAAAAATAATAAAAAATTTAAAGATTATTATTCGTAGCGGAGCACAACGTGCTCCATATGTAAACAACAATACAAATAATCTATATGTAAAGCAAAAACTATTTAAAAATATTGAGAAACTATTTAAATTATGATAAAATAATTAGGTAGTAATAATAAACAATCTTTGGAGGAATAATAAAATGAAAAAAGATGAAATGAATAAAAAAATGAAAGAAGAAATAAAAAAAGCACAAAAAGGTGCTAAAGAAGAAGCAGGAGAATTCAAAAAATTTATTTCAAAAGGTAATGTTGTTGACATGGCTGTTGGTGTTATTATTGGTGGATCTTTTGGAAAAATCGTTACTAGTTTAGTAAATGACATAATTACACCTATAATAGGAATAATTATAGGAGGAATAGATTTTAGTAATTTAAGTATACAAATAAATGAAGCTAAAATTATGTATGGAAACTTCATTCAAACAATTATAGACTTTTTAATTATAGCTATATGCATATTCTCAGTAACAAGAACATTTGAAAAAATAAAAAATAAAAACAAAAAAGAAGAAGCAGTAGTAGAGCCACCTAAAAAAAGTGATGAAGTTTTGTTACTTGAAGAAATAAGAGATTTATTAAAAAAAGAAACTTCTAAAAAGGAAGAAGAAGAAAAAGTATAGCTAAAATAATTTAAGCAAAGGAATAGATAAAATGTTAGAATTAAAAAACATAACAGCTGCTGTTATATTAATAATATTAAGTATAATACCTACATTAATTGGTGGGATAATACCAGCAAGAGCAGCATCAAAAAAAAATCCAGTAATTGCATTAAGAACAGAATAAAATATTGACAATTATAAAAACAAAGACTATAATAGTAATATAGTGTGAATTCCTATAAAAGGAGAAAAATATGTTAGCTAAAATATGGAAAAAATTATTATTATTTGTTTTAATAATTGCTTGTTTATTTAATGTAGTAAATAAACTTGTTCATAAAGCTTCTATGAAAGAAGAAGTTGAAGTTTCAGCAGAATATATAGAACAACAGCAAAAGGCTAATGAACAAAAATAATAAACAAAAACTTGAAAAAATTTTTAAACTGTGTTACAATAAATAACAGTTTGTTAATAGATATTAAGGGAGAGGTGAATACAATGAAAGAAGGAATACATCCAAATTATACAGAAGCAACAATCACATGTGCTTGTGGAAACGTAATGAAAACAAATTCAACAAAAGCAGATATGAAAGTTGATGTTTGCTCAAAATGTCATCCATTCTGGACAGGTAACTTAAAAAGAGAGACAACTGGTGGTAGAGCAGATAAGTTCAAGAAAAAATATGGAATTCAATAAAAACATAAAAAGTGTTGTAAATATAAATTTACAGCACTTTTATTTTGTATTGTACTTGAAAAAAATACTCAATTATTGTAGAATATACTAGATTTATAAAGAAAATACGGAGGAAATATTGTGGCAAAAATAGAAGTAAATAAACAATTAGAAGATATAAAAAAAGTAGCATCATTAAATGAAGGTAAAAATTTAAAATACTGTATTTTAACAATGGGATGTCAATTAAATGAAAATGATTCGGAAAAATTATGTGGAATGATGGAAAGCATGAATTATTCTAAAACAGAAGATTTATCTAAAGCAAACTTAATTGTATTTAATACTTGCTGTGTTCGTGAAAATGCAGAAGATAAGTTATTTGGTAAATTAGGTGAAGTAAAAAAATATAAAGAAGCCAAAGGTACTATAATAGCAATTGGTGGATGTATGATGCAAGAAAAACATATTGTAGATAAATTAAAGCAAAGTTATCCATTTTTTGATATTGTATTTGGTACACATACACTTCAAGAATTTCCAACAGATTTATATAATGTATTATGCAACAAAAAAAGAATAGAAGATGTGTTAGATATAGATGGAGATGTTATTGAGGGGTTACCAATATCAAGAGATGATAAAATAAAAGCATCTGTAACGATTATGAATGGATGTAATAATTTTTGTAGTTATTGCATTGTACCTTATGTTAGAGGAAGAGAAAGAAGTAGAGAACCAAAAGATATTATAAATGAAGTAAAAAAATTAGCAGAACAAGGATACAAAGAAATTACTCTTTTAGGTCAAAATGTAAATTCATATTTGCGAAATGAAAAGGAAAAAAGTACTGAATTCGAACAATATGAAGGTGTTAATTCATTTGCTACTTTATTAATAGCTATAAATAAAATAGACGGAATAGAGAGAATACGTTTTATTTCTCCACATCCAAAGGATTTTACAGATGATGTTATAGAAGCAATTAGAGATTGTGAAAAAGTATGTAAATTAGTCCATTTGCCACTTCAATCAGGAAGTAGTGAAATTTTAAAAGTAATGAATAGAAAATATACCAAAGACCAATACTTAAATTTAGTAGATAAAATGAAAAAGCAAATTCCAAATCTTACACTTTCTACAGATATCATAGTTGGATTTCCAGGAGAAACAGAGGAAGATTTTGAAGATACTTTAGATGTTGTTTCAAGAGTAAATTTTGAACAAGTATATATGTTTATTTATTCTAGAAGAGTTGGAACACCAGGAGATAAAATGGAAAATCAAGTTCCAGAAGATATTAAACATAAAAGATTTGATAGGTTAAAGCAATTAGTAGAAGGTCAGATTGCAGAAAGAAATAAAGAATATGTTGGAACTGTCCAAAAAATTCTTGTAGAGGGAAGAAGTAAAACAAACAATAGCATGTTAACAGGAAGAACGGATTCTAACAAAGTTGTAATATTTGAAGGAAATGATAACTTAATAGGAAAAATGGTTGAAATAAAAATGGTTTCAGAACACATGTGGTACTTGAAAGGAGAAATAGTATAAAATGAAAGAAATTACAGAAGCTGAATTTGAAGAGCATATTAGAGAAGTTATAGCAGGTAAGAAATCTAGAGTTAAGCTTACAGAAGAACTACAAACAGATTGGAGAACCTTAAATAAAAAGATTCAATTATTGTCTATTGAAAACCCTGAACTTTATAGAAAATTTATAGAAAAATGCTCATATAAACCTAGAGAAATAACATCGATTCCATTAAAAACAATGCTAAATGAATTTTTGAAAACTGGAATAAGAATGCAAGACCTTGCAGATAAATATGGAATTGGAGAACGTACTTTAAGAAGAAAAATTGATGCATTGAAAAAATCTGATAATCCAGAGGATGTAAAATTATATTATTTATGCAAAGAAACAGCATACTCTCGTGCACACGGCAGGAAAACGCCTCAAAGGCTCCAATCACAAATTGAGAGTTTAGATATGGAACCAGAGGAAATACAAGAAGATGATGTTGAAAAAAGAAGACAAATGCTATTAGCAATAGAAAAGCAATATAATGATTTATGTATGACAATGTCTAAAACAGAAGCAGCAAAAGCTATGGGCTATACTAGCAATAGAATTTATAAATTATTGAAGGAATTATATTGTATGCAAATTCAAAGTAATACTAAAAAGAGATTTAAAGATCAAATAAAAGTTGCTCAAGAAGATTTAAACACAAGCCATAGTGAAAGTAAAACGAAAACAATACGTGAAACAGAAAAGGAGATATAAAAATGGCAGAATATTCACCTATGATGCAACATTATTTACAAACAAAAGAAGAATATAAAGATTGCATTCTATTTTATCGTTTAGGCGATTTTTATGAAATGTTTTTTGATGATGCAATAACAGCTTCAAGAGAGCTAGAATTAACATTAACAGGTAAAGATTGCGGACAAGAAGAAAGAGCTCCCATGTGTGGAATACCATATCATGCTGCAGAAACATATATTGCAAGATTAATTGAAAAAGGATATAAGGTTGCAATTTGTGAGCAGCTTGAAGATCCTAAACAAGCTAAAGGAATTGTAAAAAGAGATGTTATTAGAGTTGTAACACCAGGAACAGTAATGGAAAGCAATCTTCTAGAAGAAAAGAAAAACAATTATATAATGTCAATATTTAAAAATGGAATTTATTATGGAGTAGCAGTTTGTGACTTGACAACTGCAGACTTTAAAACTACACAAATTAAAGACCAAAATAATTTCATTACTTTACTTGACGAGATTTCAAGATTTTCACCAGCTGAAATTATAGTAAATACAATGATGTATGAATCAACACAAGAAATTAGTAAAATACGTGAAAGATTTAATATATACATATCAAAATTAGATGATGAAAAATTTGATACTGATTACAATGAATTTAAAATCAAATATGATGTATTAAATGAAAACGAGCAAGAAGTTGAAGATATATCTGATAGTGTATTGTGTGTTGCAGCAAGTAATGGATTGTTAAATTATTTGAAAGATACTCAAAAAAGCAATTTGGATTATATTCATAAAATTGTGCTATATTATACAACACATTATATGAATTTAGATATAAATGCAAGAAGAAACTTAGAAATAACAGAAAAATTAAGAGACAAAACCAAAAAAGGCACTTTACTTTGGGTTCTTGACAAAACTTCAACATCAATGGGAGGAAGACTATTAAGAAGATGGCTTAATGATCCTTTAATAGATGTATGTAAAATAAATGAAAGACTAGAAGCTGTTAAAGAATTAAAAGAAGATATAATTTTAAGAGGAGATGTTATTGATAGCTTAAAGAAAGTGTATGATATTGAAAGATTAGCAGGAAAAATATCTTATGGTAGTGCAAATGCAAGAGATTTACTTTCATTAAAAAATTCTGCTAAACAATTACCAGATGTAAAGAAAACACTTTCACAAGCTAAATCTCCATTGTTAACACAATTATATGAAAACTTAGACACATTAGAAGACATTTACCAGATAATAGAAGACTCGATTATTGAAGATCCACCTATAAGTGTAAAAGAAGGTGGAATAATAAAATTAGGATATGATGAAGAAATAGACCACTTGAAAAAAGCAACAACAGATGGCAAAAGCTGGGTTTTGAAAATAGAAGCAAAAGAGAGAGAAGCAACTGGAATAAAAGGCTTGAAAGTTGGCTTTAATAAAGTGTTTGGATACTTTATTGAAGTAACAAAATCTAATTTATCAATGGTTCCAGATAGATTTATTCGTAAACAAACTTTAGCAAATGGTGAAAGATATATAACTGAAGAATTAAAAAAGGTTGAAAATGAAATTCTGGGAGCAGAAGAAAAAGTAGTAAACTTGGAATATAATGCTTTTTGTGAAATAAGAGAAAAAATAGAAAAGCAAATATTAAGAGTTCAAAAATCAGCAAGTATTATAGCTACATTAGATGTTTTAGCATCTTTGGCAACAGTAGCAGATGACATGAATTATGTAATGCCAATAGTTGATAATAGTGGAATGATAGATATTAAAGATGGACGTCATCCTGTTATTGAAAAAATATTACCAGGAGGAAGCTTTGTTGAAAATGATACATATTTAGATAAAAATGATAATCGTTTAGCAATTATTACAGGACCAAACATGGCTGGTAAATCTACATACATGAGACAAGTTGCTCTAATAACACTTATGGCACAAGTTGGAAGCTTTGTACCAGCATCTTATGCAAAAATTGGTGTAGTTGATAAAATTTTTACAAGGGTTGGAGCATCAGACGATTTAAGCATGGGACAAAGTACATTTATGGTCGAAATGATGGAAGTTGCAGCTATATTAAAAGAAGCTACATCAAATAGTTTAGTAATTTTAGATGAAATAGGTAGAGGAACTTCAACCTATGATGGGCTTTCAATTGCATGGGCAGTAGCTGAATATATTTCAGACAAAGAAAAATGCGGAGCAAAAACCCTATTTGCAACACATTATCATGAGTTAACTTCACTAGAAGAAAAATTAGAAGGAGTTAAGAATTATTCGATTGCTGTTAAAGAAAAAGGTGAAGATGTTATATTTTTAAGAAAAATTGTGCCAGGCGGAACTGATGAAAGTTATGGTGTGCACGTTGCAAAATTAGCAGGGGTTCCACAAGTTGTAACGAAACGTGCAAATGAAATATTGAAAACATTAGAAAGAAAAAGCATCTTAGGTGAAAAAGCACAAGAAAAAGAAAATAAAAAGGTTGCAACAGGACAATTAGATTTATATAATTATAAGTTAGCTGAACTAGCTCATGAATTAGATAAAGTAGATATAAATGAATTGACTCCAATTGAGGCTCTTAATATTTTAGTTAACATGAAGGAAAAAATGAAGTAAGAAAATTTCTCAAAAGAGTAAGCTTTTATGGCCTACTCTTTAATAAATTTTATTCATAGTAATTAGTTGACTAAAATAAATATAAGATATAAAATAGAATCATTAAAATGAAAGGAATGCTTAAATATGAATATAAAGTTAGACAATGAAAATCTAAATGTAGAAAATAATAAATCAATAATAGAATTATTTGAAAATAAACTTAAAGATAATAACAAAATAATTGCATGTGATATTAATAATGAAATTAAATCTTTAAACTATATTCCAAAAGAAAACGATAATGTTACTTTTGTAGATGTTACATCAAGAGACGGAAGAAGAACATATATAAGGGGATTGTTATTTATAATGAGTATGGCATTTAATAAATGCTATCCAGAAGCATTTTTATCTGTTAATTATCAATTAACAAATGCAATGTATTGTGAAGTAGACAACTTAGAAGTGACAAAAGAAATGATTGAAAATGTTAGTAATAAAATGAAAGAAATTGTTTCAAGCAAACTTGATATTAGAAAAGTTGAAATGACAAAGGAAGAAGCAATTAAATTTTATGAAAAAGAAAATACTTTAAGAGGAATACTTCAATTAGATAATGAACAGAAGAAAGGTGTATCACTATATTTTTGTGAAGATTATTATAATTATTTTTATGGGGTTATGCCAATAGATACAAGTTATATAAATGTATTTGATATTATTCCATATAATTATGGCTTTCTACTACGTTACCCAGACAAAACTAATCCAAATGTTTTGGAACCAGGAACCGTAAGTAAAAAAATGATTTCAACACTTGATGAGTATAAAGATATCCATAGAGTTTTAGATATTAATACTATATATAAATTAAACAAAAAAATTAGAGAAGGAAAAGCATCAGAAATTGTATTATTAGCAGAAGCCCTACATGAAAAGAAAATTTCAGATATTGCAGATAATATTATAAACAAGAAAAATGTAAAAGTAATTTTAATTGCAGGGCCTTCATCATCAGGAAAAACTACATTTGCAAAAAGACTTGGAATACAATTAAGATTAAACGGCTTGAAACCAGTAACAATTTCAGTTGATGATTACTTTGTTGAAAGAGAGCAAACACCTTTAGATGAAAATGGAAAATATAACTTTGAATGCATAGAAGCAATAGACTTAAAATTATTTAATGACAATTTAACTACATTATTAAATGGTGGAGAAATACTTTGCCCAACATTTGATTTTAAAGAAGGAAGCAAAAAATATAGCGGAAAGAAAATGAGTCTTGCAGAAGATGAAGTTTTAGTAATTGAGGGAATTCATTGCTTAAACGATAAATTAACAGAATCAATTCCAAAAGAATTAAAGTACAAAATTTATATTAGTGCATTAACGGTACTTAATGTTGATTATTATAATAGAATATCAACAACCGACAGCAGATTAATTAGAAGAATGGTAAGAGATCATAACTTTAGAGGATATACAGCAATGCATACACTACAAATGTGGGACTCTGTAAATAAAGGAGAAAATCAATATATTTTTCCTTATCAAGATGAAGCAGATAGCATGTTTAACACATCTTTGATATATGAATTATGTGTATTAAAAAAATATGCTCTACCAATGTTACAAGAAATTGATAACTCTTATGTTGAATATGCAGAAGCTAAGAGATTATGCGAATTCTTAAAATACTTCGAAGACATTGAAGATAAATATGTTTCTCAAAATTCTTTACTTCGTGAATTTATTGGTGGAAGTATTTTTGAATACTAAGAGGTAGAATATATGGGAAGAAGATTTACAAAAATTGATGAAGCATTTATATGTGAAAACTGCGGAGAAAAAATAAAGCCATTGGGCTATACATGTAGAGATCATTGTAATCATTGTTTGCATTCAAAACATGTAGATATAAACCCAGGAGATAGAGAAGAAGAATGCCATGGGGACTTGGAACCAATTAGAGTTGAATTAGACAGCAAAAAGGGATATGTCATAGTTTATAAATGTAAAAAATGTGGGGCAATGCGAAAAAACAAATCTGCAGATGATGATAATATGGATTTAATAATTGAATTAACTACAAAACAATAGAGAGGTTTTAAACCTCTCTATATAAATTTCCATTGGTATATTGTAATCCTTCCAATTTTTCTCTATTATAAGCTTTGACTATAGCTTTATTCATTTCATCAATTGTCTCATCAATAAAATCAAGTCTTACGAAATTGATCGGCAAATCTTTCGTAGAGATAGAAAGAGTTTTACTATTACATATTAAAGAAACGGTTTGCATATTATCTGGGATAACTCTAAAATTAAAGCCTAGTCTATCTTTTAAATAATATGTACTATCTTTTTTGCAACTAGTTCCACAATCAGGAAAACATTTATTTGTTTTACCTAAAAAACAATAACTACTAGCCATAAGTGGCAAATTACCATAAACAATCATTTCAGTATCTATACTTGAATTTGAAATAATCTCTTTTATTGTTTCTTGATTAAGTTCTCTAGATAATGTAACTCTATTTAATCCAACTTTTTTATATTCATCAATAGAATTATTATTAAAAACATTTAGTGAATAATTTCCGATAAATTTATAATCTTTACGGTATTTTTTTAATAGTTCAAAGTCGGCTATATTTGATAGAACAAAGCCTTTAATGCTATAGGTAAATAGTATTTGTTCAATTGAATTTAATACAATGTTTTTATAATTTGTTTTTACTATAGTTGGCATATATATGTAGGTATCAAAACGCTCAGAAAGATATGTGATAATATCAGCATATTTTTTGTCGATTAGTATCTTCAAAGGTAAATAAATTCTATCTATTTTTTCTTTATCAAGTTTAGTATAGTCAAAATCTAAAAATAAATTTCTAAGGAATAATGCAACTTTAGGATTCTTCATACTTGGAATATATGTAATGGTTTCTTTTGAAATTTTTTGAATATGTGGTAAATCCTTCTTAGCTCTGCTTAAAATTTCTTGTTCAACTTTTTCTAAAGCATTTCTTCTTAACTCATTCAAAGTGCTAATACTTGGAACATATAATCCGTCATCTAATAATACAGTAATATTTTCAAATGAGAATGGGGTATTACTTGTTTTTGAAATTTGCTTTACAACCCTTTCAACACTTATAGGAGTTTTTAATGCATCAATTGGAACCATATCAGAAACTTCTTCTATGCAAATATTAGAATATAACTCATTATAACAGGTGTTTTTATTTGTTGAAATTTTCATTTTGATAGGTGTATTTTTATTTATTGTAATATTACAGTTTAAAGGTATTTTTCTGTTTTCACAATTATCATAAGAAGATTTTGCAAAATCACTTAAAGTCTTGCTGGTAATCCTATAAACTTTGTCTCCAACTTTTATATTCCCTTTCATTCTACCAATTGTAACTTCTGTACCAGCAGATATATGTTTATAGTTATAATTTTTAATCATAAGCTCAGATACTAGATATTTTGATGATTCATTAGAAACTGATATGGAATCACCTAAATCTAAATCTTCTTCTAGTTGTAAAGTAATGTGACCTTTATTTGAGTTGTACTTTTTTATTGTTCCAAGATAAATTCCCATATTGCTTGGTTTCTCAGAAAATATTGAGTTTCCATTGTGATTTGAATCTAAACGGCCACTTGAAAAGCCACCTCTATTAAATACTTGCATTAAATCATTTATATCTTTTTCATCTATATTAAATTCATTTGTATTTTGAAACATATCAATATATTTTCTATAGATTCTTGTGACAGTTGCAACATATTCTGGACTTTTCATACGTCCTTCAATTTTAAAGCATTTCACGCCTGCTTGTATTAGGCGAGGAATGTAGGGAATACCACACAAATCTTTTGTACTTAATAAGTAACCTTTGTCAATTGTTTTAGTTTCACAAGTTGAATTGCTTTTACTAATTAGTTCATAAGGTAATCTACATGGACCAGCACATTTTCCACGGTTTCCAGAACGTCCACCAACAATACTTGAAAATAAGCATTGTCCTGAATAGCAAATACATAAGGCACCATGAATAAAAGTTTCTATTTCAACATTACAATTTTTACAAATATATTCAATTTCATCACATGAAAGTTCTCGAGAAAGTACAACTCTGTCAAATCCTAGTTTTTCAAGTTCTAATACACCTTGAAGATTATGTACAGTCATTTGTGTACTAGCATGAATAGGTAAGTGAGGAAAATTGTCAATTAAGTATTTAGCTAAGCCAAAATCTTGCACAATAATAGCATCAATTCCAGCTTGATAAGCCTCTTTAACTAAATCAACTGCAGCTTCAAATTCACAATTTTTAATTAATGTATTTACTGTTAAATTTGTTTTTACATTTCTTAATTTACAATAATTTATAACTTGTTTCATATCATCAATATTAAAATTTTCTGCATACATTCTAGCATTAAATTGTTCAACACCAAAATAAACAGCATCTGCGCCATTTTGTACAGCAGCTTTTAAACAATTCCAGTCTCCAACAGGAGCCAAGAGTTCAACTTTAGACATATAAAAAGCAACCTCCAATATTAAGTTATTTTAATTTTATTTATTTTATAACACGAACCGTTTTTATTGTAACATAAATTTTTCCTTTTGCATACTAATATTATATAGAAAAATAAAAAGGAGGAGAACTTTATGCCAGAAGAATCTAGAGATTGTGGATGTGGCCGTAATAATGGATGCGGATTAAACAACTTATTTGGAGGTTGCGGATGTGGTGATAGTAGTATTTTATTCTTTATAATAATATTTTTATTACTATTTTGTAACTGTGGATGTAATAGATAAAAATACTTAGAAAAAGGCAACATTTGACAAATGTTGCCTTTTTTCTTTTTTGTCTTGACTGAAAAATATAAGAATGGTATACTAATTTTGTAGAAATTTATCACATTAGGAGGAAAAAATGTTAGATAAAAACATTTTTAATATACGAAAAATTATTAGTATCACACTTATAATTTTATTATTATCAAGTTTAATTACTTTCTTTGCTGGAGGGCAAACAAAGGCAACATATAGTAGTGAATTTTCAAAATATCCAGGTTATGAAGAATTAATTAAAAAATTACAAGATGCTCATCCAAACTGGGAATTTGAAATATTAGAAACAGGATTAGATTGGTATGAATCAATTGTTGCTGAGTCAACAGGACATCATGGATTAAATGTTGTTTATTATACGAGTTCAAGTGCTTGGAAATGTTCTTGCAATAAAACAGTAGAAAAGGTTTGGAAATGTGCTTCAACTGCTACAGTTGCATATTATATGGATCCCAGAAATTCTTTAAATGAAGATTATATATTTCAATTTGAACAACTAACATATGATAAAAAAATTCAAACCAGAGAAGGTGTAGAAACAATTTTAAAACCTTGTAATTATATGCAAGGAAAAATTACATATTATGATACAAATGGAAATAAGAAGACTTTAGATAAAACATATATAGATGTAATAATGGAAGCAGCAAAACAATATAATGTTAGTCCTTACCATTTAGCTTCAAGAATAAGGCAAGAGCAAGGAACTGGAAATGCAGGGGTAATGATTTCTGGAACACTTACAGATTATAATAAGGCATATATAGGTTGTTATAATTATTTTAACATAAAAGCCTGTGGAGGCGATGTTATAAAAAACGGATTAAATTATGCAAAAGAATTAGGGTGGACTGATCCAGAGAAAGCAATTAAGGGTGGAACAGCTATAATAGTAAATGATTACATTTCTGGAGGACAAGATACTTTATATTTGCAAAAATTTGACGTTGCACCTAATGGCACACCTTACTACGAATGGCAATACATGACAAATGTATCTGCTTCAAAAACAGAAGGTTCTTCAATAAAAAAAGCATATGAAAATATGGGACTTTTATCAGGCAATTCAAAAATTAAGTTTAAAATACCAGTATATAAAAACATGCCATCACAAGTTGCACCAATGCCAGGAACAGAAACACTTGTAACACAAGATGTTAAAATAACAGGAAATCCTGTTAATGTAAGAAGTGGAAAAGGAACAAATTATGATCCACCAATTGCAAGCTTATCTAAAAATACTAAATTATTAAGAATTGAAAAAGACAACGCAAAATCAGGTGGTTATTACTGGGATAAAGTTGTATTACCAAATGGAACATTTGGATATGTTGCAAGAGATTACTTAGAAGAAATAGAATTACAGTCAAATTGTAGTGAACAATATATTACAACTAAATACACAGATTTAAGAAATGGCCCTGGTATAAAACAAACCACAGTTTTAAGAGTATTAGCAATGGGACAAGTTGTAACTGTTGTTGAAAATGGTAAGTATTCATTAGACGGAAATGACTGGTGGAGAGTACAATTAAATGATGGAACATTTGGATATGTAACAGCAAATAGCTTTGAAAAATATGATCCAAGTAAAGTTGATCAATTAAGAATAGTTTGTACTGATGGTCTTGCTGTTAGGTCAGAGCCTAATACAAAATCAGCATATTTGGCTTCTTTAGGTAAAGGGGCAATAGTAACTAGAATTGAAAAAAATGTAGAAAGCTCACAAAAAGAATATGTGTGGGATAAAATAATTACATCTAGTGGTATTAATGGATATATTGCAACTAGAGATGTAAAAGCAAATGAAGATTGGGCAGAGATTATAATGAATGTTACTGATCCTTCAAATATAAATGGCTCAGGATTTAAAGCAAGTGGAACCAACCTTGTTTGTCAGCCTAATATAACAGTTTCAAATATAAAAGCTGTCGCAAAAGATGTCGTAATAAAAAAAGGTTCAACAGTAATAGCTGATACAGCAAAAGTTGGAACAGGATATACATTAACATTAGGTGATAAAACATATACTATAATAGTATTAGGAGATGTTAATGGTGATACTGAAATTAATTCAGCAGATTTATTAACTGTAGTAAGACATTTAAAAGGTACCCCAAGTATTACTCAAGAATATGTAAAAAAATCAGCTGATATAAACAAGGATGGAGAAATCAACTCAGCAGATTTATTATGTATAGTTAAATATTTAAAAGGCTCTATAAAAATAGCGGTCTAAACGGAGGAAAAGAATGAAAAAAGTAATCAAAAGTATATTTTTAATTATATTTGCTATTGCTGTACTATCAATATTTTCACAAGTTAAAGCAGCAACAGCGACAATAAGTGCAAACAAGACAACAGCAACAGTAGGAGACAGTGTACAGGTTACAGTAAAAATAAATGCAGCGACATGGAATATTAAAGTATCAGGTAGTGCTTCAGACAGTATTGTTGGAGTAGACTTCGATGCAAAAAACAAAGTAACAACTCAAACATATTCTATAGATACTAGCAAAGCTGGTACGTATACAGTATCTATTTCAGGTGATATATCTGATGAATCAGCCGGTGAAAATGATCCAGCTATTAAAGTAAGTGATTCCGTTTCTATTACAGTAAAAGCAAAATCAACATCTGGTTCAAATAGTGGATCAGGAAACAATTCAGGTGGAAGCACAACAAAACCTTCAACACCAACAGAAAAGTATACAGATGTAAATGAAAAAGTATATTCAACTACAGATGGATTAAATGTTAGAAAATCAGCAAATGGTACTATAATAGGAAGTTTATCTAAAGGTGATGAAGTAACAAGAACAGGAATTGGAAATCAAGGATGGAGTAGAATAAAATTAAGTAATGGAACAACAGCTTATGTTAGTAGTTCATACTTAACAAAAACAAAACCAGCTGAAGATAAACCTAAAACAGAAGAACCTAAAGAAAATACAACTTCAAACGAAGAAGTTAATAATACAACATCTGAAGAAAATAACGAAACAACAAATAATGAGATAGACAACAATAATACGGTTGAAAATACAACAACTACAGATGGAAATTTAGGTCTATCATCTTTAGAAATTGCAGGAGTTAATTTTTCAGATGGATTTGATCCAAACAAACATAGTTATGGATTAAAATTAAATTTCTATGTAAAAAGCTTAGATATAACAACTAAAGCAAATAAAGAAGGAGCTAAAATCGAAATAATAGGAAATCATGATTTTGTAGAAGGTGAAAATAATGTTACAATATTACTTACCTCTGCAGATGGAAATGAAACAGCAACTTACCAAATCAAAGTAACTGTTCCTTCAGAAGTTGCAACAGCTCCACAAAATAATATTCAATTTTATTTAACATGTGGTTCTGCAATAGTAATTGCAATTATAGTTATAGCAATAATTACTGCAATTTATAGAAAAGTAAGCAATGGTTCTAAAAATGACAAAGACGAATATAAAACAAACGAAGAAAGTAATATTGAAGATCCTTATACAGAGTTAAAACCTAAAAAAGAAAGATCAAAAGGAAAACATTCAAATTAATAACTATTAACAAATGGAAAGAGTGTTTAAACTCTTTCCATAATAAATGCTACTGTAGCTCAGTTGGTAGAGCAACAGATTCGTAACCTGTAGGTCGGCGGTTCAATTCCGCCCAGTAGCTCCAAAATAATTTTGATAAAGATATCCAAAAAGAAAAAGACAATTTTAGGTCTATGTGACTTAAATTGTCTTTTTTGCTATCTATCTATACGTCTATCAAAAGTTTGAAAATTTCCCATTGTAATGCATAAGGCTATTATTATAATATCGACACTATTATTTACATTGTCATTTAAAATAACTTCCATATTACCTAACTCATACCAATTATTATTATGTCTTGACACAGCAGATATATATGCAATGTCATTTTCTTTATTATCATAAATTATATTTCTGATTAAATGTGTATCACCTTTAACATAATAGTCACGACCTATAACTTGATAATTTGAATGTAATTGCATCTTAGAACGAATAATAAATGGATTTTCATTTATTATATTTATAACAAACTCATTAGTTAAACTAAATAATTTTGATTTTATTTCGCCTATTTTTATATTGTAAGAATTGCATATAACAAATTTAGTTCCCATGAAATTACTTTTTTTTATTTTGAATATTAGGTTCTTATTTTGGTCAACTATAAAATATTGACAAAAAGTAGCATTTTTTGTAGGTCTGAATATATTAAAATACTTTATATTATCTACGTTAATATTTTCAGAAATGTTAACTTTGTGTCTTTTAATTAGCCTTTCATCATATCCTATATTATATAAAATAGTCACAATTATTGGCAATTCAACAAATAAAATCATTGAGAACGCAATCATAAACGATTCTTTTGGTATATTCATTTTTAATATTATTATAAACCATATTATAGGAAATACTAATAACAGAATAAGCAAATGTTTAATTACTATGTTTCCTATTTTTTCCTGATTATTATCTATAGGTTTTATTTTTTCAAGTTCCAAATTTAAATCTTTTTCATTTTGCTCAATATTATTATCAACTTTCCATGTTTTGCTTCCTTTAAATGTCATAAATAATGCTGCACTACAAAAAGTTCCAAACATTATATAAGTAGATGTATATTGTGGATACCTTATTATTCCTAAAATACAAAGAAATATTAATACGCCAAAAAACAATCCTACAGAAAAGAATACTGGAGATATAGTCATATTAGGAACTTTACTTGTGACTTTATTTTTGGGTCTTTTATAAGAATTATTAATTTCTTCTACAAATTTAGGTTCCCAATTAAATTCTTTAATTCTTAATGAGTAATCATTTCCCACAATTAAATTATTTTCTCCAATTGTATAACATCTATAATCAGAAGATATAAAATCTTCCTCTTGTTCACTTTCTTTTTCTGTTTTAAATTTCATATATGTTATTTGCCTACCATTGTATGTCTCAATTTTTTTATTAACTAACTTTGCTTTATAACCTTTAGGCCATTTAAATAAAGCATAAATAAAACACATACTAAATCCAAAAAATATAATAGCAAAGACCAATGTAACTCCAAATGAAGCCAATGCATCAGCAAAAGATTTTTCACTTTTAAAAAAAGCAATAAATATACCAACAGAAACCGATAAAAATATAATTGTTACAATAATTCCCGGAATCATTGTATTCTTATCTTCTTTTTTTACATAAACTTTCACATTTAACACCTCTCGTTTATTGTTAATTGCATTATACACTAAATTACATTATATAACAATCTGAGTATTGAAACTTTCTGATTTTTTTGAAACTTTTATTGAAATATTTTTTAATTTGATATAATTTATTTAGTTGATTTAATCAAGCAACTTTTGGAGTATAATTTTTTGAATATAAGTAAAGTTATTGCTCCCAAAAAACATATTGATAAATAGCCTACAAAATGATATAATTGTTATGCAAAAATCTTTTTGTAAAAGTCTTAAAAGGAGGAAAGAAAAACCAAAACAACAATTAGAAGAGTCTATGAAGGAATTGTAAAGGAGTGTACAGTTATGGCATTATGGAGAGAAAATATGCAAATTCCCCAAGGCGAGAGAGAACGTATGGAGAAGGAAAGAAGAGAAAAAAGAATTTGCCCGGTTAATTCACTCTATATTCCTGGAACTGGAAAAACTATGAAAGACTATGTTGAATGTCCAGAAAACAGACGGGCTGCTGGTATCAGTTTGCAAGATGACGACTGAAACTAATAGACAAGCTACAGATATTTTTGTTCAAACTTTTTAAGACTTTTCAAAAGACGTGGAAATTTTCCACGTCTTTTGTTTATATTTTTCTTGAAAAATTTAAAATTTTATGAAATAATTAGACTATATGAAAGAACCTGAAATAGAATAAGGAGGAAATAAAGTATGGTATTTATATTAATTGCTTTATTAATTATTGTAGCTATCATTTTATTAATATTAAAAAAGAAAAATGTAATAACTTTAAAAAATATAATAATTATTTTATTAATATTTCTTTTATTATATGGTTGTTTTAAAATATTTGTCAAAAGGCATGATATTATTTTCTTTTTTCAATCTTTAGAATACGAAAATGTAGATAAATATGATTATAGTAACGATGTTGCCAATAATGGATATATTTCAAAAGAAGGTGCAATAAAAATTGCAAAAGAAAAGACTAGTAAGAAAAGAATTGCAAATGTAACTTGTGAGCTAGTAGAAAATGGCATATATTATACTTCTAATAATAAAAAACAAGCAACATTTTGGTCAATAACTTTAACAACAGGCTGGGACTCTTCATGTGGACATGAAGAAAAATGGTATTTTTATATAGATTATTACACAGGTGAAATTTTACAATGGGATGTTATGAAATAAAATGATCTAAATATAAAAAAGCAACTAATAGATAAATTATTTATAAATGTTCTAGAGTCTTAAATGACTCTAGACTTTTTTTGCATATTATGGTAAAATATATAAGTATTTAAACAAAAGAGAGGTTAATTTTATGGGATTTTTTGATAAATTAAAAAATGGTTTGAGTAAAACTAAAAGTTCATTTGATGAAAAAATTAATAATGTATTTAGTAACTTTAGAAAAGTTGATGAAGAGCTATTGGACGAACTTGAAGAAGCTTTAATAATGTCTGACGTTGGAGTGGAAACATCAACTAAAATTATTTCAAATTTAAGAAATAGAATAAAAAAAGAAAAAATTGAAAGCGAAGAAGACGTTAGAAATGCTTTAAGAGAAGAAATTGTAAACATCTTAGATGAAGTTGATAATAGCTTAAAACTAGAAACACATCCATCTGTTATATTAGTGGTAGGTGTAAATGGAGTTGGAAAAACAACTTCTATTGGAAAAATAGCTAATAGATTAAAAAAAGATGGTAAAAAGGTTGTAATTGCGGCAGCAGATACATTTAGAGCAGCAGCAGTTGAGCAATTAGAAATATGGGCTAACAGAGCTAATTGTGACATTGTAAAAAAAGAAGAAGGGTCTGACCCAGCTTCAGTTGTATATGATGCTATTCAAATAACCAAGCAAAAAGATGCAGATGTTTTAATATGTGATACAGCAGGTAGATTACATAATAAAAAATATTTAATGGATGAATTAATAAAAATAAAAAAGGTAATTGATAAAGAACTACCAGAAAGCTCAAAAGAAGTGCTAATGGTTCTTGATGCAACAACAGGTCAAAATGCTATTTCACAAGTAAAAGCATTTAAAGAAACAGTTGATATAAATGGCTTGATTCTTACAAAACTTGATGGCACAGCTAAGGGTGGAGTTGTAGTTGGAATTGTAGCTGAAAACCAAATGCCAGTTAAGTTTATTGGTGTTGGAGAACAAATAGATGATATGGAAATATTTAATAGTAAAGACTTTGCGAAAGCTTTAATTTAATTGGAGGTTTAAATGGAAGAGAAAACACAATCAATTAAAACCGAAGAAAAAAATCAAACAAGTAAAATGTCAAAAATAAAGAGAATAGTAGTTTTAGTATTTTTTGCATTGGTAATTTTAGTTTCTTATATAAATTATAAAGGGCAATACCTAGAAATGCTTGAACTAGGGGAAAATTATTTAAGCATTTTTTGGCAAAATTCATTAAATTATTTAATTACATTTATGGTGAATTTTATAATATTATATATTCTTATTCGTATAACTAACAGTAGAATCAAAAAAGGACTTATTCCATTTTTTGAAGCAGAAAAAAAGTCAATGCCAAAAATGCCAAATAAATCAATTGCGTTTGTAGGTGCAATTATAACAAGTTTTATTGTAAGTAGTGTAGTACTTGAAAAATTTATGCTATGTATAAATGCAACAAATTTTGGAACAACAGATGCAGTACTAGGGTACGATATCGGCTACTTTATATTTATACATCCATTTATACAATACATGTTATATTATATTGTATTTACAATAGTTGGTTTAACAATCTATGCAGTATTATACTATATAGTTGTATTTAATTTATGTTTTGACGGAGTAGATAGAAATATACTTAGTACAGGCATATTATTAAAACAATTATGTACAAACATAATGCTTGCAACTATATTTATTGCAATGATTATCTTTTCAGAGACTCAAAATGTTGGATTACAAAAAATTCTAACTCTTCAAAGTGGAACAGAACAATATGTTCTTTGGGGAGCAGGAATTTCAGAAGCAACAATAAAATTGTGGGGATATCGCATACTATCAATTATTATAATCATTTCTGTTTTTGTGGCATTACATTATCTAAAGAAAAAAGTTACTAAAAAAGTAATTTCTTCTTTACTTGTTGTTCCTGTTTATCTATTAGTATTGCTTTTTGTATTAATAGGTTTTGAAACAATATTTGTTAAACCAAATGAATTAGATAAACAACAATCATATATAAAAGCAAATATAGATGCAACTAAACAAGCATATGGAATTGATATAAAAGAGGCAAATATAACATCAAATGAAACCATAAATTCAGAAACTATAAAAGAAAATGAAGATGTAATAGATAATATAGCTATTATAAGCAGAGAAATTGTTTTAAAAAGCTTAAATATAATGCAAACTAATAAAGGATATTATACATATAATACAGCTAATATAGCAAACTATAATGTAAATGGAAATCAAGCCTTGTTATATGTATCACCACGAGAAATAAAAAGCTCTTCAAGTACATATAATAACAAAACATATGAATACACACATGGCTATGGAACAATTATTACTTCTGCGACATCAACTGATGAAGTTGGAAATGTACAATATTTACAAAAAGATTTCAACTCAAATGAAATTGTTAATTTAGCAGAGCCAAGAATCTATTTTGGACTAGAAACAAATTCTACTGTAGTAACAAATAGCAAAAACAAAAAAGAATTTGATTACCCAAATACTACTTCAACAAAAGCCGAAAATGTTGAAAATGTATATGATGGACAAGCAGGTCTTTCATTAAACTTTTTTGATAGATTAATATTAGCAATTAAAGAAAAAGATTTAAAATTAGCATTTTCAAGTAATGTAACATCAGAAAGTAATATTTTAATAAATCGTAATATTATTGAAAGAGCCAAAACATTAATGCCATACATATCATATGATGAAAATCCATATTTAGTTGTAACTGATGATGGAAAATTGGTGTGGGTATTAGATGGTTACACTACATCAGATTATTATCCTTTTTCACAAAAAATAACATTAGATGATGAAAACGTATTAAATAGAAAACAAATAAATTATATAAGAAATTCTGTAAAGGTTTTAATTGACGCTTATGATGGAACAATTAAATTTTATATTACAGATAGAAATGATCCTATAATAATGGCATATCAAAAAATGTATAAAGATTTATTTGTAGATAGAGACGAGGCTATTCCTGAGAGCATAAGTAACCAATTTATATATCCAGAATATTTATACAATATACAAGCTGAAATAATAAAAAGATACCATAATGTTCAAACTGACGTATTATACCGTGGAGATGACATTTGGGACATTGCAACACACAATTCAACTAAAGTAACAAACAAAGTTGGAACTGAGTTAAATCCATATTATACTATGGTAAAAACTATAGATAATAATAATTGCAATTTAGGACTTGTATTGCCATACACTCCATATAACAAACAAAATTTAACTTCATATTTAGTTGGAAGTTATGAAAATGGAAATGCAAAACTTGTACTATACAGATTTCCTTCTGACAGCAATGTTCTAGGTACAATGCAATTAGATACACAAATAGAACAAGATGAAACAATTTCTAAGGAATTGGACACATTAAATGTAACTGGAACAAAGCTTATTAGAGATATGATTGTAGTGCCTATTAATAATTCATTATTATACGTAGAGCCAATATACCAACAATATATGAACGAAGAAAACTCAACTCCAATATTAAAAAAAGTTGTTGTTGCATCTGGAAATAAAGTAGCAATTGGAAATACAGTTTCCGAAGCACTTATGAACTTAGTTTCTCAATCAGCTGTAGATATTGAAGTAGAAGATAATGAAACTATTGAAGGCTTAATACAATCAATAATAAAAACAAATAATAATTTAAAGCAATCTAATAGTAATAACAACTGGGAAATGGTTGGAAAAGATATGACGAGATTACAAGAACTTATAACAAAACTAGAAAAGCTTGAAAATCAAAACAGTAAAAGCAAAAAGGAAAGTACAATTTTAAATTCAGAAAATATTCAAAATAATGAATAAAAATTAATAAAATCTTCCATTTTAATATAAATGGAGGATTTTATTTTGAATAAATATAGACTAGAAAAAAGGTTAAATAAAAATCTGCAAAAATTAAACAATTCTTTGGAAAAAAGCAACATTTTTGAACTAATAGAACTACTTGGAAATAAGAAAAAAATGTTTGTAAGAAATTTTATTGCAGGAATGTCAAAAGGAATTGGCATAGGAATAGGTTTTACTTTATTAAGTGCAATTATTGTAATTGTTTTACAAAAAATTGTTACATTAAATCTTCCAGTTATTGGGGATTATATAGCTGATATTGTTGATATAGTGGAATCAAAATAAATTTTTATTTGAATCGCAGATGTTTCAAGCAATTAGCAATATGCTGGTTTGTTTTTTACTCAAAATACTTGACAGTTAACAATAATCAATATAAAATAGTAGTGTAGAAAAATATATTTTAATAAAATTTTTAATTAATATTATATATTTAGTACATTGAAAATTTAATAGAAAGAGGTGTAAAAATTATGGAGAATATCCTAATTGGTATCGCCGTTTTTCTAGTCTCAGCAGTAATTTTCACATTTGTAGGAATGTATATAAGAAAGAAAGTTGCTGAATCAAAAATTGAAAGTGCAGAAAGTCAAGCAAAAAAAATAATCGAAATGGCAAACATAGACGCAGAAAACAGAAAAAAAGAAGAAATCTTTAAAGCAAAAGAAGAGATTATGAGTGCAAGAAAAGACTTAGATCAAGAGATTAGAGAAAGAAGAGGCGAAGTTCAAAATCAAGAAAGAAGACTAATTCAAAAAGAAGAAAATCTAGAAAGAAAACAAGACATTGTAGAAAAAAAAGAAAAGGATTTAGATTTAAAGCATCAAGACTTAGAAAATAAGAAATCTGAATTGCAAGAGCTAGTTAATAAACAAATAGACAAATTACAAAAAATATCTAATATGTCAAAAGAAGATGCTAAAAAACTTTTATTATCAGAAATGGAAAAAGAATTAGTTGTGGAAAAAGCAAACCTTATAAGAGACATGGAATCTAAAGTTAAAGAAGAAGCTGATAAAAATGCTAAAGAAGTAATTGGATATGCTATACAAAAATGTGCAGCTGATCACACTTCTGAAACAACAGTATCAATTGTTTCACTTCCAAATGATGACATGAAGGGTAGACTTATTGGTAGAGAAGGAAGAAACATTAAAACATTAGAAACCTTAACAGGTATTGACTTGATTATAGATGATACTCCTGAAGCAGTTGTTATTTCTGGCTTTGATCCTTTAAGAAGAGAAGTTGCAAGAATTGCAATTGAAAAATTGATTGAAGATGGAAGAATTCATCCAGCTAAAATTGAAGAGATGGTTGAAAAAGCAAAAGAAGAAGTAGCAAATGTTATAAAAGAAGAGGGAGAAAGAGCTGTACTTGAAACTGGTGTTATAGGTCTACATCCTGACTTAGTTAAATTAATTGGTAAATTAAAATACAGGACAAGCTATGGCCAAAATGTTTTAAATCATTCAATAGAAGTATCTAATTTAGCTAGAATAATGGCTGAGGAATTAGGTTTAGATGCTAAACTTGCCAGAAGAGCTGGATTATTACACGATATTGGTAAAGCATTAGATCATGATATGGAAGGTACACATGTTGAGTTAGGTGTTGAAGTATTAAGAAAATACAAAGAAAACGAAAATGTTATTAATGCCGTACAAGCTCACCATGGAGATGTAGAACCAAAAACAATAGAAGCTGTTTTAATACAAGCTGCAGACGCAATTTCTGCTTCGAGACCAGGAGCAAGAAGAGAAACTTTAGAAGCATATATCAAGAGATTAGAGCAACTAGAGAGCATTGCAGATTCATTTGATGGTGTCGAGAAATCTTTTGCTATTCAAGCTGGTAGAGAAATTAGAATTATAGTTAAACCTGAAAAAATTGATGACAATCAAATGAAATTAATGGCAAGAGATATAGCTAAAAAAGTTGAAGATGAAATGGAATATCCTGGCCAAATTAAAGTCAATGTTGTTAGAGAAACAAGAGTTATTGATTACGCAAAATAATACTAAAAAATACGTTTATTTTATATAAACGTATTTTTTTTGTTTTTATTCAAATACTTGAAATTTGTGACAATAGCTTATATAATAGTTAGAGTATATTTATACAAGGAGGGAAATAAATTGACATTTATTGAAAATATTAAAGAAAAAGCAAAAAAAGATGTAAAAACTATAATACTTCCAGAAAGTGAAGACTTAAGAGTACTAAAAGCTGCTGAGAAGGTAATGAAAGAGGGATTTGCAAATATTATATTAATTGGTAATGAATCTAAAATAAAAGAAGATTCATTAAATAATAATATAAATCTTGAAGGAATAAAAATTATTGATCCTAATAATTCAGAAAAATTCGAAGGATATGCAAATAATTTATATGAATTAAGAAAAGCAAAAGGAATGACAATAGAACAAGCAAAAGAATTGCTATTAGAACCTATTTATTTTGGTATGATGATGATGAAATGTAATGATGCAGATGGTTTGGTTTCTGGTGCATGTCATTCAACAGCAAATACTTTAAGACCAGCTCTTCAAATTTTAAAGACAGCTCCTGGCACAAAACTTGTTTCTGCATTTTTTGCAATGGTTGTACCAAATTGTGAATATGGAGAAAATGGAGTATTTGTATTTGGAGATAGTGGATTAGTAGAAAATCCAAACTCAGAAGAATTAGCAGAAATAGCAATTTCTTCTAGCAAAAGTTTTAAAGCATTAACTGGATGTGAATCAAAAGTTGCTATGCTTTCATATTCAACTTATGGAAGTGCACATTCTGAATTAACAGAAAAAGTGATAGAGGCAACTAAACTTTTAAAAGAAAAAGAACCAAATTTAGTTTGTGATGGAGAACTACAATTAGATGCAGCTATTATTCCTGAAATTGCTGCTTCAAAAGCACCAGGTAGTCCAGTAGCTGGAAAAGCAAATACATTAATATTCCCTGATTTAAATGCTGGAAATATTGGTTATAAGCTTGTTCAAAGATTAGCAAAAGCTGAAGCTTATGGCCCACTTTGTCAAGGAATTGCAAAACCAGTAAACGACTTGTCAAGAGGATGTAGTAGTGACGATATTGTTGGAGTTGTCGCAATTACTTGCGTTCAAGCTCAAAATAGTATATAATATGAAAAGATTGAAATATAGGAGGATTTAAAATGAAAATTTTAGTAGTAAACTGTGGAAGTTCATCTTTAAAATATCAATTAATTGATATGGAAACTGAAGCTGTAATGGCAAAAGGAAATTTTGAAAGAATTGGACAAAAAGGCTCATTTTTAACTCATAAAGTTGGAGATGAAAAACACGTAATTGAAAAAGATGTAAAAAATCATGAAGAAGCAATAAAAATTGTTTTAGCACAACTTACAAATGAAGAGTATGGAGTAATCTCTTCATTAAAAGAAATAGATGCTATAGGACATAGAATTGTACATGGCGGAGAAAAATTTACAAAATCAGTTATAGTAGATGATAGCGTTATAAAAGGAATTGAAGAAGCAATTGCATTTGCGCCACTTCACAACCCAGCTCACTTACAAGGAATTTATGCTTGCCAAAAAGAATTACCAGGCGTACCAAATGTTGTAGTATTTGATACAGCTTTCCATCAAACAATGCCTGAAAAAGCATATATTTATGCAATCCCTTATGAATATTATGAGAAATATAAAATTCGTAAATATGGAGCTCATGGAACATCACATAGATTTATTTCAAAAAGAGTTGCAGAGCTAATGAATAAGCCAATTGAAGATTTAAAAATTATAACATGTCATTTAGGACAAGGTGCTAGTTTATGTGCAGTTGATGGTGGAAAATCAATTGATACATCAATGGGATTAACACCTTTAGCAGGTGTTCCTATGGGATCAAGATCAGGTG
>CAKPKQ010000008.1 GCA_934167305.1 uncultured Clostridia bacterium
ATACAACACCTACAACATTTTTTATATATTTAGCAATGGTGTCACAAAATCCAGAATTTGTATCAGCAGTTACAGAGCTTGTAAAAGATAGTAAAATAAATTTGACTATAATTGATACTATAACAACAGAAACTGAATCAACAGAAGAATCTTATACACTAAATGAAATCAAAGTTGATAGGGCAACAGTAAAAACATCAAAAGATTTAACTTATCCAGGAATCACAACTAAAACTGTTACAGATACACCTTCTGCACAAATAACATATGTAAAAACATGGTTTTGTGAGCAAGAAATTAAATGTGGTTCAGAAACTGTAACTGACGTTGATGAAACAGAAGTAGTAGAAAAAGAAGATGAACCAGAACCACCTGCACCTGCACATGGAAAAGTAACTTGGAAAACAAATCAAAAAACAACTAAAACAAAAAAGGCAACAAAAATAATTTATAAAGAAACCTATAGAAGTGATGTAACAGATAGAACAGGAGAAAAAGGAGATCAAGGGGTAACAACTGACTCATTTAAAAATGATAAAAAAGAAGTTAAAGATGATTTTAAACTTGATGAAAACAGTAGATTTTTAGGACTTATAGATAATAAATTCAGAATACCAAATTCAAAACGTTATGAGGCAGCAGGAGTAAATAACTTAAAAAGTGGAGCAACATGGCTATTTGGTTTATTACAAAAAGACTATAAACTTCAAACCCTTGAACAAATAATGAGACTTGTTATGCAAAAATATACAGGAAAAGATTATGGCGCTGATGATTTAGACTGGAGCATATTTGAAATACCAGATTTTATAGATATAAGTGATGGAATTTCAAGCGGTGATGGAATAACAGGAGAAGGAGTAGGATTTGGCTGTGATTTGAGTAGAGAAGAATTTATAGCAAAAGCTAAAGCATATAATGGCGGTCAATACTATAGTGTGCTAACTAATGCCGCTGGAGACTTTTATGATATTTGCACATCAGAAAAATATAACGTAAATCCTTGCTTAGCATTTGCATGGTCTTGTATGGAAACAGGTTATGGTGAATCAATTCCAAATAATAACTTGTTTGGATATGCTGTATACAATGGTCAGACAACTGGAAAAAGTTATGCTACTTATGCAGAATCTATTGAGGACTTTTGTGATTGGATGGTAAAAGCTACTACATCAGGCTCAGAGCTATATAATAAATCATATTCAAGGGCTAAAGAGTTTGCAACTGTAAATTCAGTATTTGAAGGAACTCCTTCATCTAATATTTACGCTTTATTTTGTGTATATATGTATTTAGGAGATACACATATTTCAGATGAACCAGATTTTGACAACCCAGCAGGTCATGACTACTATTGGAGTCATGGAAGCAATTGGACTTCAGGTGGACGTATATATCTTTTCTATATGTATGAAACTGGAGGCTTATATTCAAAACAATATAAGCAAAAATGTGGGCACCCAAGTGGATCAGATGAATGTACTTTAACAGAAAAAGCTGATTATGCACAATATTCAGTTAAAAAAAGAATAGGAATTGCAAAAACTATATTTGGAAGTGAATGCCTTAACACTAGTTCTGGAGGAGGAGCTATAATTTCAGGAGGAGTTACAAATGATCAAGAGGCAGCACAACTTCAGGCATATTTTGAAAATGAACTACTTCATACTAAAGTGCATAATAATGGAGAATATCAAAATGGTCCATTTGCAAAATGGTGGGCAAGTGGTTACAACCATTTGCAACCATTCCAATGTACATGGTGGGCATTTGGAAGAGCATCAATGTATTTAGAACAAAATGGAACAAAATATACCAAATATCCTACAACACCTGCTGGAACTGTAGGTAACGGAGGAGATTGGTTTGATTTAAACAAATCATATGGCTGGTTTAATTATGGAAGTACACCAAAACCAAATTCGATTGTCTCATGGAAAGGTGGAACATATGGTCACGTAGCATATGTTGAAGGAGTGACATCAGATGGAATATATATAAGTCATGCAGGAAGTGGTGTATCATGGAGAGGTATACAGAAAATACCTTTAGACGGAACTTTATGGAGTATGAAAGTAAATGGATATATATACTTAGATGAACCAAAGTAAAGGAAAGGAGTACATAATGCGAAAACTAAAATATTTGATAATATTAGTAGTTATATGTATATTATTAATAGTTGCGATCTTATTTATAAACCGTGAAAAACATTATGATGAAATTGGAATAGAGGTACCACCAATAGAATATACACTAGAACTTAATAAAGCGAAAACTACTGATAATAGAAATGACTTTTGCGAGGTAGAAGATATAATAGATAACTTTTACAGCACATATATATATTATAATAAGTTTGATGGAGAAGTAGAAAAGCTATATAACTTATTAGATGATAACTATGTAAAGGAATTTGAAATAACAAATAGCAATTTAAAAAATAGATATGGGGATTTCAAAAAAGTTAAAATAGACATAAATAATATGTACACAGTGCAGACTAGTGAAGCTGTAACAACATATTTTGCTTTTGGATATATATATGATGATGAAAAAGTTATAAAATTATCAATTGCGGTAAATATGGATACAATACATAATACATTTTCAATTATGCCAAGTGAATATTTAGAAAAAAATAATTATTTAGATATTACAGATGGAACAACAACTAACTTAGATAATATAACTAGCATTGAGAAAAAAGAAAACAATACATATACATATGCCAATATTAGTGATGAACAATATGTAAAAAAACTATTCATGAATTTTACAACAAGAGCAACCCAAAATATTAACCTTTCATATCAAAATTTAGACAAAGAGTATAGAGAAAAACGCTTTGAAAATGTTGAAAGTTATAGAAAATTTGTAAATGAAAATAGAGAAAAATATTTATCATATGATCCAACTAACAATAAAGCACCAGGAGATTTTAATAGTTATGAGGAGTATATGATATATGAAGCTACACTTAATCCACTAACATTAAAATCATATAAAAAAGATAACTATGACCAGTATACTCAATATGTTTGTATTGATGAAAATGAAAAGTACTACATATTTAGAGAGACAGCACCAATGCAATATAGTATAATGTTAGATTCATATACAATTGATTTGCCAGAATTTACACAAAAATATGAAAAAGCAACAGATGAAGAAAAAGTAACATTAAACTTGCAAAAATGTTTTGAAGCAATTAATAATCAAGATTATGATTATGTATATAAAAAAATAGATCCAACATTTAAAGCTAATAGCTTTAGTAGCAAGGAAATCTTCGAAAAGTATATGAAAGCAAATTTTTATACAAGTAATAAAGCTAGAGCAAGTAATGGTAAAAAACAAGGAGATATATACACATATGATGTAACAATTTCAGACAAAACAGGAGAAAATAGTAAAACATTTAAAAAGACATTTGTAATGCAATTAAAAGAGGGAACAGATTTTGTAATGTCATTTGGTATTTAAAATAAAAACGTGGACGTCAGTTCACGTTTTTTACGTTACGAACTAGTAATTAATTTAACACTATGATATAATAGAAAAAAAGTTAAGGAGTTTTTTTATGGAACCAAAAGATTCAAATAAAGTAAAAGAAAAAATGGCAAATATTTATACTCAAATAGCAGAAAGAGAAGAAAAGACAACAGAAATATCTGATATAACTTATTATAAAGAACTTGCCTTTGGCTCAGCAGGCTTTTTTGAAAATGGTGCATTTGTTGTTAAATTGAGAGATAATGCAGAAGGAAAAGAAGGAATAGAACTTTATGAAATATATAATGAAGTTGGTGAACTGATTGCAACAACAGATGAACAAGGAAAACTACAACTTACACCTGAATATATAGAAAAACTAAGGCAAGACTATAAAGAACATTTTGAAACATTAGAATTAGAAGAGGCAACACTAGAATTACCAGAAAAACTAAAAGAACAAGATGTTCAATTAACACACGAAGAACTAGATGCTGAGGTTGAAAAAACAAAAGATAAACAAAAAGAAGAAAAGAAAATAGAAAAAGTAGATGATGAAAAACAACAAGTTGAAGAAATTGCAGTAAAAAAAGGAATACCTACAAATAATGTTTTAAGGGTTAGAGATAACAGTAACTTATATAAAGACCATCCAGAAATAGAAAGAAACTTAATTTTTAGTCGTGATAATGATGGAATGGTAAAAGCTGAGTATATAGATGAAAATGGAGAATTACAACCATCAAAATATATAATGCCATCAACGACAGGTATGAGACAAGAAACTGTGTCAATAGGAAGTGATGGAGAGCCTGTAACTAAAGAAGTGCCAAACCAAGTAATGAGAACACAGAACTTATCAAGAAGGGATGGAGACGTAAGAGATATTAGATTTAATATAAAATTTGACACATACGGATATATGGATATTGAAGAAGCAAGACAAGGAAGAAACGGAGAATGGTCTGCACACGATATTGAGGTAAGAGGAAGAAACTACAATAGTTCAGAAGTAAATGAGGCAACTTCAATAAGAACGGGGGTTGCTGATCCTGATAAAGAAACTGAAACATATAGTTCCGTAGAAAAAACAGGATTAGTAAAAGATGGAGTTCAATATGATGAGATGTATTTAATGCAACATGCTGAAGATGTTATTGAAGGTTTTATAAAAGAAGGGTATCAGAGAAAAGATGCAATACAAATTTTTAATTATATGATTGGAGAAGAAACATTAACACAAGAAGAAGCAAAAGGAAGAGTAGATAAAGAAATAAAAGAAATGGATAAAAAAAGCATAGAAGGTGATGGAGATGAAGAAATACCCGTGGGAGATGCAAGAAAAATAGAAGAAAGAAAAAATAATAAAGAAAAAGATGAAAAAAGCAGAGATGAAAATGAAGACGAGGGAAGAACTCCTTGGGGAGATGCTGAGGCAAGAGATGCAAGAAGATAATTAAATTATTCATAAAAATCACCTTTACAAATATAATGTAAAAGGTGATTTTTGTATATGATAACGACAAAAAGGTTAAAAATTAGTGTTTCATTAATAATTTTTATTGTAATATTGGCTAACAACATATGCTTTGCAAATATAGATGATGATGAAGTTATAGATATAAATGAAATAAAAAAGGAGACAATTGAGGCAGTATCAAAAAATACAGAGGAATTAAAGCTAAATTCGAAAATAGGTTTGATATTTGACAGAAATTCAAAAACAATATTATACGAGAAAAATGGACTTAAACAAGTACCAATGGCGAGCACAACCAAAATAATGACTGCAATAGTTGTATTAGAAAATGCAAATTTAGATGATATTGTAACAATAAGTAAAAAAGCGGCTGGAACGGGTGGATCAAGATTGGGTTTGAAAACAAATGATAAAATTACAGTACATGACCTTTTATATGGACTAATGCTCAAATCTGGAAATGATGCTGCGGTTGCTTTAGCAGAACATGTTGGAGGAGGAATTGATGGATTTGCAGAACTTATGAATAAAAAAGCAAGTGAGATGGGCTTAGTAAATAGTCATTTTGTGACACCACATGGACTTGATCAAGAAAAGCATTATACAACTGCATATGAATTGGCATGTATGGCTGATTATGCACTAAATATTCCAAAATTTAGAGAAATTGTTGGATCAAAGAAATATAATATTACAATAAATGCAAGAAGTAGTTTAATAGAAAATACAAATGAACTTTTAGGAAATTTATATGGTGTATATGGAGTAAAAACAGGATTTACCAATGGAGCTGGAAGGTGTTTGGTAACAGCATGTAAAAGAGATGATATTGACATTATAACAGTGGTTTTATCAGCAAATACCAAAAAAGAAAGAACATTAGATAGTGTAAAATTAATAGAGTATGCAAATAAAAATTATGATGTTATAAATATTGAAGAAAAAATAAAAGAAAAATTTAATAATTGGAAACAATTAAATGAAAAGCGCATATATATTAATAAAGCAAAAACGCAAAATATAAATTTGCAAATTGAAGACTTAAAATATAGTAAAATGGCAGTTAATAAAAAAGATATTGATAAAATTAATATAGAAATAATCTCCCTATATTATTTAGAAGCTCCAGTATATGAAAATCAAATTATTGGAAATGTGAAGGTTAAAATAGGGGATGAGACGATAGCTATTTTAAATATATATAATAAGGAATTAATACATAAAAAAGATATATTTGATTATTTTATAGATTTTTTATCATTTGTACCTTGACTTTTGAATAAAAATTTGTTATTATAAATATGCTTTGAAAAAAGCATATGCGGGAATAGCTCAGTTGATAGAGCGCTGCCTTGCCAAGGCAGAGGTCGCGGGTTTGAGCCCCGTTTCCCGCTCCATTTTTTTATTGTTATATTTGTGGCGCCTTAGCCAAGCTGCTGAGGTCGTTCGAGCAATAGTGAGTTACAACCTCAGTATGCAGGGAGCGCTAGCGAGTCGCTGGTAAGTAAAGTGATTCGTGACTAAAATTTAATATTTATGGCGCCTTAGCCAAGCGGTAAGGCACGAGTCTGCAAAACTCTGATCATCGGTTCGATTCCGATAGGCGCCTCCAACAACCCAAAAAAGATAAGAAAAATTATTTTCTTATCTTTTTTGGTGGTTAAATAAAAATGGTAAACTCCTAGGGAAACACAAAAAACAGCCATTAAAAAGGCCAAAAGTATTGAAAATATTACGAAAATGTAATATAATTGTAATATAAGGGCGAAAATTCGATAATGAAAGTAAAAAACTACTTTCCGTAAGTATGTAAAAGGTACTTTGGTAAAGTAATATGATAGCAGGAAATTACTGCTATTGACATATTTTCATTACACTTATAAAATATATATATAAATAAAAAGGAAGGTAAAGCAATAATGAAAAACAAAAAAATAGTAATATTTCTAGTAGTTTTATTAATAGCAACATATGTTGTAGGAATGCTTTCAAATGTAAAAGCAGCAACAGGTACAAAAATACTTAATATAAAAATGCTAAGAAACTCTGGCTATGGCTATAAAATAAATGCCAGTGGAAAAAAAGTATGGAAAATTTATGAAAAAGGCACAAATGCAGAAGATACCATATATTGTTTAAAAGGTGGACCAGGTTTTGGAGCTGGAGATATGTCAGATGATGTATTTAGCAGTATAGGTGAAGCTACATATACAAACTATTTTAATTTAAAAGACTTAAGTAATATTCCAGAAATATATAAAACTGCTTTACCTCAAAGTAGTAGTGATTATAATGCTTTACTTTGGATTCTAGACAATTGCTATGTAGCACCAAAAAGTAATTCGGCAACAGATATAAAACAAAAAGCAAAAGAAAGCAGAACAGCTTTACTAGAATCAGCATTAAAAGCATCAACTAGTCCTGATATAGACTCAATTGAACAAATGGAATTATTAACAGATGATGATATAGATGCAGTACAACAAGTTGCAATTTGGTATTTTACAAACCCAACTGGAGATTATCATGTTGAAAATATTTTATTTGCTATGAACCGTGTAAAAAATACAGATGCAGCTTATTTACCAATGGACGAAACATCAGGATCACGTGAAATATTTGAAAATGGTACATTAAGAGCAGATGCATGTGGAGTATTATTTGATTATTTAGTAAAAACAGCAAAACAAATGAGTTCTAACTATGATGGAGAATATAAAGAAGTAAATCCAGTAGCAATAGCAGAAACTACAAGAACATTTGAAATACAAAATGATAGATATATTGTTGGACCATATAAAATAGAGCAAGTACAAGATATGCCATATACATTAGATGCATATTTTACAGATGAAAATGGAAATACAATTTCAGATTTAAAACTTTTAAACAGAAATAAACAACAAGTTGATTCATCAACCACAATTAAGGATTTAATTGGAGAAGATTTTTATATTTCTATTCCAATAAACACAGCACCAAAGACAATAAAACTTACAATAAAAGGATCATACACATTAACAAAATCGACATATTGGTCAGTTGATAATCCAGGCTCAAAAGATCAACCAGTTGTAATCATCGAAAAAGAATATCCTACTTTCGAAGAAAGCATAAGTGATAACAAACCAGAAAAATTCGACTTGGCTTTGAGAAAATTTATTACACAAGTAACAACTGGAAATGATACTAAAACTTATAACAGAGAACCACAAGTAGATACTAGTCCACTAAAAAATAAAACAGATACTACTGCAAAATATAATCATGACAAAACACCAATAGCTGTTACAAAAGGAAGTATTGTTAAATATACAATACGTGTATATAATGAAGGAGAAGTAGATGGTTATGCAACAGAAGTTACAGACCATTTACCAACTGGACTAAAATTTTTACCAGCTTCAGAAAGTGCAGTGAACAGTGCATATGGCTGGACGAATCCATCTGGAGATGGCAAAACAATAGTAACTAATTATTTAGCAGATAAAATTATTAGAAAATTTGATGGAAATACACTTGATTATAAAGACTTAGAAATTGAATGTGAAGTTATAGCAGAAGTAAAAAATAAAAATCAAGCACTAAAAAATATTGCTGAAATAACAGAACATAAAGATGATAAAGGAAATACAGACAAAGATAAGTTAGACCGTGATTCACAACCAGGAAATGTTATAATAAATAATTATGATAAAAATCAACAAGATGATGATGATTATGAAGATTTAGTATTACCTGGCGAAGCAATGGACTTAGCACTAAGAAAATTTATTACACGAATAAAATCTGGAACAGAAGTAAAAGAATATGATAGAGTTCCAAAAGTTGATATTACTCCATTAAAAGATGGAACAGGTACAACTGCAAAATATGAACATAGTAAAGACCCAATAGTTGTTTCAAAGGGAGATATAGTAAGGTATACAATACGTGTATACAATGAAGGTAAAATTAATGGATATGCAACAGAGATTACAGATTATTTACCAGAAGGCTTAAAATTAGCAGAGAATAGTGAAATAAATACTAAATATGGTTGGACTTCAAAAGATGGTAAAAAAATTCAAACAACATATTTAGCAAATAGAATGTTAAACCATTTTGATGGAACAACATTAGATTATGCGGATATAGAAATTGAATGTGAAGTAATAGCATCAATTAAAAGAACTAACCAAACATTAAAAAACATAGCAGAAATAACAGCTCATAAAGATGAAGATGGTAATACGGATAAAAAAGATTTAGACCGAGATTCAGAACCAGATAATGTTATAATAGATAATTATGATAAAAATCAACAAGATGATGATGATTTTGAAGATCTAATAATACCAGGAAAATCAATGGACTTAGCATTAAGAAAATTTATTACACAAGTAAAATCTGGAACAGAAGTTAAAAAATATGACAGGGCTCCAGTTGTAGATATTAGTCCATTAGTTAATGGAACAGGTACAACTGCTATATATAAACATAGTAAAACTCCAGTTTCTGTTTCAACAGGTGATATTGTTAGATATACAATACGTATATATAATGAAGGCGAACTTGATGGATATGCAACAGAAGTTACAGATTATTTGCCAGATGGATTAAAACTTGCAGAAAACAGTGAAATAAACACTAAATACGGTTGGAGTTCAGATGATGGCAAAAAAATTAAAACAACATATTTAGCAGACAAAAAGATTAACAAATTTAATGGAACAACACTTGAATATGTTGACTTAGAAATTGAGTGTGAGGTAATTGCAACAGTTAAAAATGATAACCAATTATTAAAAAACATAGCAGAAATAACAGAACATAAAGATGAAGATGGAAACACTGATAAAAAAGATTTAGACCGTGATTCACAACCAGACAATGTCATAATAGATAATTATGATAAAAATCAACAAGATGATGATGATTTTGAAGATTTAATTATAATTGGACAACATTTTGATTTATCACTTAGAAAATTCATTACAGAAGTAAAAACTGGAACAAAAACAAAAAAATATAATAGAGAACCACAAGTAGATGTAACTCCATTAAAAAATGGTTCAGATACTACTGCAATATACAATCATGATAAAACACCAGTAAATGTTTCAAATGGAGACATTGTAACATATACATTACGTGTATATAACGAAGGTGAATTAGATGGATATGTTCAAACTATAACAGATTATTTACCACCTCAACTTGAATTTATTGTTGATGATGAAATAAATGCAAAATATGGATGGCAAATTGTTTCACAAGATGGTAGAGAAATAAGAACAGATATTACATCTCCTAACACAAACAACTCAGCTAATAGCAGTACAATATATGCAAATAGAACAGATTCTGATGATAAAGTTTTATTAAAAGCATTTGATGGAACAGCATTAGATTATATTGATGTACAAGTTAGATGTAAAGTCAAAGATGATGTTAATATGTATGAAAAAATTACCAACATTGCAGAAATTACAGATTACACAGACAAAAATGGAAAAGACGTTATAGATAGAGATAACCTTAAAAAAAGTAATGTAATTTTACCAACAGACGATACATTACCAAATTACAAAGATACTGAAATTGAACGTGGAGATAAATATATTCCTGGTCAAGAAGATGATGATGATTTTGAAAAACTAATTATAAGAAGATTTGACTTAGCATTAAAGAAATTTATTACAGGAGTTAATGATAAAGAAATAACAAACAGAGCGCCAGTTTTCAATATTACAGATAAAAATGAGTATGTTTATAAAGATGACAAGGCAGAACCTGTAGAAGTTGCAAATGGAAATACTGTTATATATACATTAAGAATATTCAATGAAGGAAATATGGCAGGATATGCTGAAGAAGTAAAAGATGATATTCCAAACGGACTTGAGTTTTTACCTGAAAACAGCGTAAACACAGCATTTAGATGGAAAATGTATAAAGAAGATGGAACTATAACAGAAGACGTTAAAGAAGCAAAATATATAAAAACAGATTATTTGTCAAAAGCAAATGATATTGATAACAAAAACTTATTAAAAGCATTTGATCCAGAAAAAATGACAATGCCAGATTATAGAGATTTAAAAGTTGCATTTAAAGTTATAGAACCAAATACTTCTGACAGAATAATAATAAATACAGCAGAAATTACAGATGATGCTGATGAAAATGGTGATGAAGTAGAGGATAGCGATTCTACACCAGACAACAATGAACCAGACGAAGATGATCAAGACACAGAAAAAATTAAAGTTAAATATTTCGACTTAGCACTAAAAAAATGGGTTACTGAAACAATAGTAACATACAATGGAAAAACAACAGTTACTAAAACTGGTCATACTGGAGATGAAAATCCAGAACCACCAGCAAAAGTTGAAATTCGTTCAGATAGAATAAACAAAACAACAGTTAAATTTAAATTTAGCATAAAAGTTACAAATGAAGGAGAAATTGCAGGATATGCTAAAGAAATAATTGATTATATTCCTGAAGGATTAAAATTTGTTGCAGAAGATAATCCAAAATGGAGATTAACTGATGACGGAATGGTTTTAACAGATCAACTTAAAGATGTTCTTATAGAACCAGGAGAAAGTCAAACTGTTGAAATAATCCTTACATGGATAAATGGAAAAAATAACATGGGCTTAAAAACAAACTGGGCTGAAATATATGAAGATGACAATGATGATGATTCACCTGATATAGATTCTACACCAGGAAATGACCAAAAAGACGAAGACGACGAAGATGATGCACCAGTTATAATTTCAACTGCAACTGGTAATATGCCAAAATACTTTGTATTAGCTCTTGCTACAACAAGTATAATAGTAGGTGGAATAATCCTAATAAAGAAATATGTAATTGAATAAAACATAAAAATAATGCTAAAAATTATTTTAGCATTATTTTTATGTTTCAACATTTACTTTAAAAAATGCTTATGATATAATAAATATGCAAAATGTATTAAAGGAGAGCCTAACATATGAACCAAATTCTTTCCGTAGGAAATGATAATAATGATAATAATAGAATAATAGATGAAGCTTCAAATATGGCAATGAATTCGACAATTAGGCCAACAATGGGTTCCACAGTAAATCAAAACAGAAGCACTAAGCCAAAAACGGCTAGAACTGGCAGGGTGGCAGAAATAGGTGGAATAGTAAAATTCTTTTCAATAGCATTAATTATTTTTGGAGCAGTTTTTATAGGACAAGGTTCATATGCAATTTATAAAAATGCAGAAGATGTCAAACCAGAAAATATTCCAACAGTTGTAATTGGTAGAGTAAATGACAGAGCGATTATTCGAGTAGAAAACAGTATAGAAATTTCAAAGATTGAGTACTATTGGGGAGACGGAGAACCAACAGTTATACCAATTAATGGAGCATTTGCTGAAGAGGAAATTATGCTTGTTGGGTATGACAGTGTTTTAAATATTACAGTAGAAGATGAAAATGGAAAAAGAACCAACTTTCAAAAACCATACAAATTAACTGGAGTTGATATAACTAAGCCAGGTATTACAATAGAAACACAAAATGGAAGTAATATAATGAAAATTATTGCCAAAGATGAAACTGCTATGTCATATGTTTCATATCAATGGGCAGGTGAAGATGGCATTGTAACAAAAAGAGTTGAGCAAAATGGTGATAAAGAAATAGTTGCAGAAGTAAAATTGACAGCTGGAAAAAAAGAAATTAAAGTAATAGCAGAAGATGCAAATGGCAATGTTGAGAAAAAGCAAGTACCAGTTGAGGTTTCAAATTCAGTGCCAAAAATGCAATTAATAGTTAATAGACCATATATAAGCTTAAAAGCATATGATAAAGATGGAGTAAGTGAAATTGTACTTAATATAAATGGAAAAACTTATTCAGTAAAAGATTTGAGTAAAAATGGAGCTAGAACAGAAGTTGAAACAAAACCAATAGAATTAAAGACAGGAAACAACACTATTTCAGTAGAAGTAACAAATATATATGGAGTAAAATCAGAAGGAACTACAGAGATAAAAAATCCATAAAAAGGAGACAGAAGATGGCACAAGAAATTTATTTAATTGATGATGAAAATGAATTAAAAAATAAACTAACTGAATTATTTAGAAAAGAAAAAGATTACAAATTTAAAAAAGCAAAAGAGTCAGAAATAGAAAATGTACTAAAAAATATTCCAGCACTAATTATTATAAATGAAGATGGAATAAAAGATGATATTGTAGAAATTTGTAATAAAATTAGAAAAAACGAAGATAATAGTATTACACCAATAATTGTTATATCTTCAAAAACAGAAAAAGAACATAGAATTCAAGTGCTACAAGCTTGTGTAGAACATTATATAAAAGTTCCTATTGATGAGCAATATTTATATTATACAGTAAAAAATGTAATTCGTTTATTGGATACAAATAGAAGAGTAAGCCCACTAACAGGATTACCTGGAAATGTACAAATACAAGCTGAAATAAAGAAAAGATTACTTAATAATGAACAATTTTCAATATTATATGTGGACTTGGATAATTTTAAGGCATATAATGATGTATATGGTTTTTTAAATGGAGATGAAGTAATTAAATTTACGGCCAGATGTGTATCAAATCATTTACATGAAACTGATGATGAAAGAAATTTTGTTGGACATATTGGTGGAGATGACTTTGTAGCAATTACATCAAATGTAAGTTGTGAAGAAGTTTGTCAAAACATTATATTAGAATTTGATCAAGGTGTACTTAGATATTTTAATAAAATTGATATAGAAAAGGGATATTTAGAGGTACCAAACAGAAAATGTGTAATAGAACAATTTCCACTTACAAGTATGTCAATAGCAGTTGTAGTTGTTGACAAAGGTAGATTTAAAAATGTATTGGAAATAGGTGAAACAGCGGCACAAGTAAAGCACTTGGCAAAAATGACACCTGGAAGTACATATGTAATTGATAGAAGGAAAAATATATAAAAAATATTTACAATTTTCGACATAAATGCTATTATATATTTGAAAATAGAAAGAATGGGGGGAAAATTATGAATCAAAAAACAAGAGCAATATTAGCATATATATTTGGCTGGTTAGGAGGTTTAATTGTACTATTTGCTGTAAAGGATAATGAAAAAAATACAAAAATACATGCAGCACAAGCAGTCGTAATAGGACTAGGATATACCATTATTAGTGTAGCCTATGGATTTATTCCTGTTACTATTCCTTTCTTTAGTACAGCTCTATGGGCAGTATATATTTTAGCTATAATATTTGGTATAGTTAAAGCAAATAAAGAAGAAGATCCAGAATTGCCAGTAATAGGAAATATAGCTAAATCAATATTTAAAAAACAAATTGAAGAATAAAAAAATCTCTCCCGTTAAGGAGAGAATTTTTTGACATTTTAGAAATCAGCATCCTCATCAAAGAACAACGGATTCATGGTGTCATAGTATGTGTCAATAGCAATTTTAATACCAAATGCCATCAACAATGTGGCTCCCACAAGGGCAATTACTTTTACTGCCTTTTTCACGATGTCTTTCCTCCTTGTAGAATTTTAATTCAGTCATTTGACTGTAAAGATATTATACCACAAAACATAAAATATTGCATTAGCTATTATAAAAGTAATCCATAATTCCATTATAAATTCCCCATGCTAACCTATTTTGATAATCATCATTTAAAAGTTGTGATTCTTCCTCTGGGTTAGACAAAAAACCACACTCAACAATAGAAATAGGAATTTCGACATGTTTAATAATATAAACATTATCAAGTTTCATAGCAACTCTTTTATTTTCTTTTTGAATAGAATCATTCAAATTTTCTTGCAAACTCTTAGCTAACGCCGTACTTTTTTCATCATTTTGCTTATAAAAACACTGCCAACCATAATACTGTTGCTGAGGAATTTTATTCAAATGAATAGAAACAAAAATGTCAGCAGAACTTTCATTACCAATTTTAACTCTATTATGAATATCAGAAATCTTCTTTTGTCTCAAAGAATTCTTATCTAAATCATAAATAGCATTCTTATCACTACGAGTCAAAATAACAGTCGCACCAGACTGCTCCAACAAACTTTGAACCTTTAATGTAATTTTCAAATTTGTCTCAGCTTCAGTTGTACCATTACTAGACTGAGCACCCTCATCAGGCTTTCCATGACCAGCGTCCAGAACGATCACCTTATTAGAAACTGGAAGTGAAACAGTCTGAACAGTCTTATCAGAATTAGCAATTTGAAAAACAAACACAAAAACTGAAACTAACAAAACCGCAGAAATAATACCAAATCTCTTCTTACTCAAAACAATCATAAACACACCCCATACATATATATTCCCTTTCAAAAAAATTATGTCAGTCGGGGGACGTATCTTCAACTGACAAATTTGTCACACGGGGGACAGATCTTAAAATTTTTTGGCTAAAATATTAAATATATTTGTAATGCGATAAAAATGTGAAAAATGCTAAGATAAAAAGGTAGTAAAATCGAAACGATAGATTAAAAGGATAAAACTAAAATGTTGGAATAAAAACTTAAATTAAAAATTAAAAGATTGAACATAATTAGATTATTAAGGGAGAGATAGCAGAATAAAAACTCTACAATAGTGTGATAGTAAAATAATGGTATTAATTAAAAAATAAAAGATAAAATAACTAAGAAGAAGATGTGTCCCCAAACTGACAAAAATGTCAGCTAAAGAAACGTCCCTCGACTGACAAAAATGTCAGTTGAAGAAACGTCCCCGAACTGACATTAAAATGAATAAAATTTCCATTTTTGAGAAAAATATGTGTAAAACATATAATACAAGGAGTGGAATTTTTTAATGCAATATAGAAATTTAATGATAAAGGGTGCAATTTTAGGAAAGAGTCAATTAGAGGATTATTTGGAAAAGGAGGCTTCAAGCCATAATTTACAAAATTATTCTGATAAAAATACTTATCCTATTACAAGGTTGAAGGAGAATTTTGAAATAATTTCTGATGTATATAATTTGTTAAATGAGCATGCAAAATTAAAAATACCAATACATCCAGCAGGAGAGTGGATTTTAGATAATTATTATGTAATAGATGAAACTGTAAAAAATATTAAATTAGAGTTGTCTAAACGTAAATATACTAAGTTTTTAGGAATATCTAATGGTAATTATGCTGGGTTTGCTAGAGTGTATGTTTTGGCAAGTGAAATTATAAATTATACAGACAATAAAATTGATGGAAAAAGTTTGAAGGATTATTTGGCTGGCTATCAAAGAAAAAAGACACTTAGTATGGAAGAAATATGGAGTATAAGTATTTTTATGAAAATTGCTTTAATAGAGAATATTAGGCAAATTTGTGAAAGAATATATATTTCTCAAATACAAAAATATAAGGTTGAAAATATAGTAGAAAGATTAGTTGAACAGAAAAATAAAGAAGAATTACAGTTTACTAAAATATCGGAATATAAAAACAAAATAGAAAAATATACTGAAATGAAATATCCATTTATTGAGTATTTATCATATAAATTAAAAAAATATGGTAAAAAGGCATATCCATATTTAGAAATTTTAGAAGAGCAAGTTAACAGAGCTGGAATGGATTTAGATGAGGCTATAAAAAAAGAGCATTTTGATATTGCAATAAATAAAATTTCAATGGGAAATTGTATTACAAGTATTAAAAATTTGAATAGAATTAGTATGTTAGAAATATTTGAAGATATTAATGGAGTAGAAGATATATTAAAGCAAGATCCAGCAGATGTGTATGAAAAGATGGATTATCAAACTAAAATAATGTATAGAAACTCAATTAAAGAGATTTCTCAAAAAACTAAAATATCTGAAATATATATTGCAAAAAAAGTTTGGAGTTTAGCTCAAAATGCTGAAAAGGAAAGTAAAAAAAGTCATGTAGGGTATTATTTAATATCAGATGGAAGGCAGAAGTTGCTACAAGAACTTATTGGAAAAACAACGAAAAAACTTTCGAATGATAAAAAGATTGCTATATGGCTTACTATACTATGTGTTTGTACAGCAATAATTTCAATATTACTTTCAAGTTATTTTTATATAAAAACAAAAGCATCTATATGGTTTGCTATTATTTTAGGAATTTTATTAATTATACCAATACAAACAATAATAGTACAAATTGTCCAATATATTTTAGGCAAATTTATAAAACCGAAATCAATACCTAAATTAGATTTTGAACAAGGAGTTCCAAAAGAATACGCAACTTTTGTTGTAATCCCCACAATTGTGAATTCAAAGCAAAAAGTACAAAAGATAATGAAGAATTTAGAAAAATATTATATGGCAAATAAAAGTGACAACATATATTTTGCTTTATTGGGAGATTGTACAGCAGGCAAAAATGAGACTGAAAAATTTGATGAAGAGGTTATAAATGCAGGAATAGAAGAAACTCAAAAATTAAATAATAAATATCCAGACGGAACCTTTACTAAATTTAATTTTTTATATAGAAAAAGAATATGGAATACATCTGAAGAATGTTACTTAGGCTGGGAAAGAAAAAGAGGCTTATTAAACCAATTTAATGAATATATTTTAGGAAAAAGCAAAAGTGAGTTTTTAATAAATACAATTGAAAATTCAAAAGAAAAGTTTGGCAAAATACCAAACATCAAATATGTGATTACTTTAGATTCTGATACTGAACTATGCCTTAATACAGGATTAGAGATGATTGGTGCAATGGCACATATATTAAATAAACCTATATTAAATCATAAACAAGATTTAGTAATAGATGGCCATGGGTTAATTCAACCTAGAGTAGGAATTTCGCTTGAAGATATACAAAAGAGTTATTTTACTAAATTATATGCAGGTTCTGGAGGAAAAGATGCATATACAAATGCAATATCAGATATATATCAAGATAATTTTGAAGAAGGAATATTTACTGGAAAGGGAATCTATGATTTGCCTGTTTTTTCAACGGTTTTAGCAAATGAAATTCCTGAAAATACAGTTTTAAGTCATGATTTATTAGAGGGAAGTTATTTAAGGTGTGGACTTGCATCAGATATAATGTTATTAGATGGTTACCCATCTGGCTATAATAGCTTTAAAGCAAGACTTCACAGGTGGATAAGAGGAGATTGGCAATTAGTTCAATGGCTAAATAGCACAATTATAAACAAAAGGGGAGAAAAAAAGCAAAACCCATTAAGTATATTGTCAAGATATAAAATATTAGATAACTTAATAAGAAGTTTATTAGAAACAACTATTGTAATTTCAATGATTTATGTATGTGTTTTTAAATTATTATTTGGTATAAAAATATGGCCAATAATGAGCTTGTTAATAATATCAGCAATAATTCCAACAATTTTGGAGTTGGTAAATCGCATTTTATTTAAAAAAGATCAAGAAAAACCTCAAAAAACTTTTACTAAAACAATATCAGGTGTAAAAGCTGCAATACAAAGAGGAATTTTAGCATTAGGTAATTTGCCAGATAAAGCATATTTTAGTTTAAATGCTTGTGTAAAAACACTAAAAAGAGTATTTTCTACAAAAAAACATCTACTTGAATGGATGACTGCAGAAGACGCTGAGAAAAATGCTAAAAAAGATGTATTTTCATATTATAAAAATATGGCATCAAATATTGTTTTAGGAATATTGGCATTAATTTTGCTATTTATTTTACCATTTAAATTTAGCAATATATTTATATTATTATTTGCACTACTTTGGCTTATAGAACCATATATAATGTGTGAAATAAGCAAAGAATATAAGAATGAACCAAAAGTTGAAGAACTAAATCAGGGAGAAAGAGAATATTTATTAAACTTAGGGAAAAGAACATGGCAATATTTTAAAGATCTTATAAATGAAAAAAGCAACTTTCTACCACCAGATAATTATCAAGAAGATAGAAGACCAAGAATTGTAAATAGAACTTCACCTACAAATATTGGGCTAGGACTTTTAGCAGTAATATCAAGCTATGACTTAGGGTATGAAAATTTAAAAGATACAATAAGTTTATTAGAAAAAATGTTAAATACAATTAGTAGCTTACCAAAGTGGAATGGACATTTATACAATTGGTATGATTTAAACACTTTAGAACCGCTAACTCCAAGGTATGTATCATCTGTAGACAGTGGAAATTTAGTAGGTTACCTTTTTACAGTAAAACAATTTTTAATAGAGCATGAGAGTACAGGTGCAACTGAACAACTAATTCAAATGGTAAATACGTTAATACACAATACAGATTTTTCAAAATTATATGATGAAGATACAAGGCTGTTTTCTATAGGTTTTAATATAGAGGAAAATGCTTTAACAGATTCGTATTATGACCTTTTAGCATCAGAAGCAAGGCAAACAAGTTTAGTTGCAATAGCCAAAAAGGATGTACCTGCAAGGCACTGGAACAATTTAAGTAGAACACTTACAATATTAAACAAATATAAAGGTTTAATATCATGGTCTGGAACCGCTTTTGAATATTTTATGCCAAATATAAATATACCAAAATACCCAGGAAGTTTATTAGACGAATCCTGCAAATTTATGCTAATGAGCCAAAAAGAATATGCAAAACAACTAAACATTCCATGGGGAATATCTGAATCAGCTTTTTATTTAAAAGACTTACAAAATAATTATCAATATAAGGCATTTGGAATACCATGGCTGGGATTAAAAAGAGGACTTTCTGATGAAATGGTAACGAGTTCTTATGCAAGTATTTTAACAATTAATGAAAATCCAAAAGATGTGGTAAATAACTTAAAAAAACTAGAGAAAAATGGTATGTATGAAAAGTATGGGTTTTATGAATCAGTAGATTATACACCAACAAGGTTAAAAAAGGGTGAAAAATATGCTTTAGTAAAAACATATATGGCACATCACCAAGGATTAATATTAGTATCAATAAACAATTTATTTAAACAAAATATAATGCAAAAAAGATTTATGGAAAACCCAGAATTAAAAGCAATTGATATCTTACTTCAAGAAAAAATGCCAGAAAATATTATAATAACGAAAGAAGAAAAAGAAAAGGTTGAAAAAATAAAGTATATATATGATAATGATTATTCTCAAAGAGAAATAACAAAGCCTAATATTAGAATACCTCAAATAAATGTAATTTCAAGTGGAAATTATACAATAGTTATGAATTCAAAAGGAGAAAGCTACAGCAAGTATGGAAATTTATTAATTAATAGATATAAAAAGACAAATGATTTAAACCAAGGAATTTTCTTTTATATAAAAGATGTAAAATCTAAAAGAATTTGGACAGCAAATCAAATGGATTATTTAGGAAAGCCTGATAAATATGCAATATATTTTTCAGATGATCAAGATAAAATAGTAAGACAAGATGGAGCTATAGAAACAATATTAAAAACTACTATTTCTGAAAATGGACCAATAGAACTAAGAAGCTTAGAATTGACGAACCATGGTTTAGAAAATCAAACATTAGAAATTACTAGCTTTTTAGAACCAGTATTATCAGAAGAATTGCAAGATAATAGTCACCCAAGCTTTAATAATTTGTTTTTAAGCTATGAATATTTAGAAGATGAAGAATCTATGATTGTGACAAGGAGAAAAAGGCAAGAAAGTGAATCTCAAGTTTTTTTAGGTATAAAATTATATACAGAAAATGAAACAATTGGTAAATTAGAATATGAAATTGATAAAGAAAAATTTTATGGCAGAAATGAACTTGGACTTCCAAATGCAATAAAAAATTCAATTCCACTAAGTAATAATATACAATTAACAACAGAGCCTATTACTGCAATGAAAAGAACAATAAGCATAAAACCAGAAGAAAAAGTAATTTTGAATTTGATTTTAGCAGTTGCAGAAACTAGAGAAGAAGTTATTAAAAATTTAAAAGAATTTACAAGTCAAGCTACTATTAAGCATAATTTTGAATTATCAAAGGCAAGTAAAGAAGCGGAAAATAAATATTTGGAAGTTACAGCAAAACAAACAGAATTATATCAAAAAATGCTTGGTTATTTACTATACAACAATCCATTAAAAACTTTAACATGTAATCCAATAAATGCTCCAGTAAGTAAGTTGTGGAAATATGGAATTTCTGGGGATTTACCTATCTTATTATTAAATATAAAAGACAAAGATGAAGTGGAAAATTTAACTGAAGTACTAAAAGCATATAATTACTTTAGGGTAAAAAATATAATGGTAGATTTGGTAATTGTAAATCAAGAAAAATATAGTTATGAAGATAATTTAAAAAATGAAATATATAATTGTATATCGAATGAAAATTTATCTTATTTGCAAAATATAAAAGGTGGAATATTTCTATTAGAAAATTTAACATCTGAAGATATAGAATTTTTACAGTATCGTGCAAATTTGAGTTTAGACTCAAGTTATGGAAATATATATAGATACTTAAAAGAACAAGAAGAAGAGTATTTAGAAAATATTAAAAATTTGCCATTTGAAGAAACACCAAGAACTATTGAAAATATACAAGTAAAAAGAGAAAAACTAGAAGATTTAAAATATTTAAATGAATATGGTGGATTTTCACAAGATGGAAAAGAATACAAAATTAGAGTAAATAAAGACGAAAAATTACCAACTGTATGGAGTCATATTTTAACAAATAAGCAGTTTGGTACATTAATTACAGAAGGAATGGGAGGTTATACATGGTATAAAAATAGTAGATTAAATAGATTAACATCATGGAGTAATTTACCAGTACAAGATATTCCATCAGAAATTATATATATGCAAGATAAAGATACAAAGAAAGTATGGTCATTAGGGTTAAGTCCATGCCCAGATGAAAATGATTATTATATAACTTATGGACTTGGTTATGCAAAATATCAACATCAAAGTAATGAAATTGTTCAAACTTTAAATATGTATATACCAATGGAAGATAATTTAAAGGTTCAAGTACTAAAACTAGAAAATCATGGATTAAAAAAGAAAAGAATTAAATTGATATATTATATTAAACCAGTATTAGAAGAAGATGAAATTAAATCAAATGGGTATTGTAACTTAGAATTTGTCCCAAATTCAAATATAGTTTGTATAAAAAACACAGGAGCAGAAAATACCTTTTCTGATTATATGTTTGTCTCATGCAGTGAAAAAATAAAGTCATATACAGGAAGCAAACAAAGCTTTATAGGAAATGGAAGTATTATTAACCCAGATGGAATATATCAAATTGAGTTAGATAAAAAAAATAGTTTATGGCAAAATGAAATAATTGCAATAGAATGTGAAGTGGAATTAGAGGCATTAGAAAATAAAGAAATTATATTCACATTAGGTGTAGGACAAACAGTGCTTGAATGTCAAGATATAGCGTATAAATACAATAATTTAAGCAAAGCAAAAGAAGAATATGAAAATACTAAAAATTATTGGAAAAACATGACTGAAAACTTACAAGTAAATACACCATTAGAGTCAATTAATATTTTATTAAATAGTTGGTTAATTTACCAGACTATAACTTCAAGATTGTTAGCGAAAACAGGGTATTATCAATCAGGTGGAGCTTATGGATTTAGAGATCAGCTTCAAGATACAATTGCACTTAAATATGTAAATCCAGACATTACAAAACAACAAATAATTAAGCATAGTAAGCATCAATTTATAGAGGGAGATGTGGAACATTGGTGGCATGATGAAACTTCAAGAGGTATACGCACAAGGTTTTCAGATGATAGACTTTGGCTTGTGTATTTAGTAGAAGACTATATTGCATTTACAGGAGATAAAGAAATACTAGATATAAAAACTCCATACTTAAAAGGAAATTTACTTGAAAATGATGTGGATGAAAGATATGACATGTATGAGCAATCTGAAATAGAAGAAAGCATATATGAACATTGCAAAAGAGCTATCAACATTTCCTTAAATTTTGGGGAAAACGGCTTACCTAAAATAGGTTCTGGAGACTGGAATGATGGCTTTAGCACAGTTGGAAATAAAGGAAAAGGTGAAAGTATATGGTTAGGATTTTTCTTATATGATGTCTTGAAAAAATTTATTCCAATATGTGTAGAAAAAGATGAAATAGAACTTGTAAAAAAATATGAAGAAATAATGGAAAAATTAAAAAGAGCACTAAATTCAAGCGGTTGGGATGGAAGATGGTTTAGAAGAGCTTTTATGGATGATGGCAATGTTTTAGGAAGTATGCAAAATGAAGAATGCAGAATTGACTCAATTGCTCAGAGCTGGTCAGTTATATCTGAAGCGGGAGATAATGATAAAAAATATATATCAATGGAAAGTTTAGAAAACCATTTAATAGACAAGGAAAATGGTGTTGTAAAATTATTAGACCCTCCTTTTGATAAAGGAATATTAAAACCTGGCTATATTAGTAGTTATGTACCAGGAACAAGAGAAAATGGTGGACAATACACACATGGTGCAATATGGTCTATTATTGCATTTAGTTTATTAGGGTTTGGAAATAAAGCAGGGGAATATTATAGAATGATAAATCCGATTGAGCATAGTAGGACTAAAGAAGCGGCTAACAAATATAAAGTTGAACCTTATGTTATAAGTGCTGACGTATATACTCAAAAAAATTTAGCAGGAAGAGGTGGATGGTCTTGGTATACTGGATCAAGTAGTTGGATGTATGAAGCTGGTATTAAATATATATTAGGACTAAATATTGAAAATGGATATTTAAGTATAAGACCTTGCATACCAAATGATTGGAAAGAATATAGCATAAAATATAAATATAAAAATTCAATATATAATATTAATGTAAAAAATCCAGACGGAAAAAATAATACAGTAGAAAGCTTTAAAGTAAATGGAAAAGAGATTGAGGAAAAGAAAATAAAAATAGATGATGGTGTTTATAATATTGAAATTTATATGTGATTTGCAATTTTAACAATAAAATGGTATAATAAAAGTATTCTTAGAAATTTGTATGAGGGGAGATTTTAACATGAAAAAGAAAGGCAGTATTCGGATCCCGCGACTGATTGCAATTGCAATCGTTATCCTTGGCATTTACCTTTTTGTAACTGCGTTGGCTGTAAGATTTCCGTTTGGAATCGAGAACATCTCTATGGAAACATGGAACATTTGGAGGGCACATGGTTATGCCATTAGCCGTCTTACAGTAAGCATTGGGGTTCTCATTTTTGCTATTGACGCAGTCTTTAACAAAGTGAAGAACACAAAAAAGGCAAACTAAGAAGAGGGGCGTTGAAAAGGCTAAAAACCTATCAACGCTCCTTTAAATTTGATTTTTGAATAAAAAAATGGTATAATTAATATATAAAATATGGCTAAGTGCCAATTAAAAAAAGGAGTAACATCTATTATGCGGAAACATTTTTTATTTGTCAAAATTTTGACCTTCATTGTTCTGTTCTGCGGAACTATTGCAGTATTTAACACTAGCAACAAAATTCTGAAAACCTCGTGGGAACTCTTTAAAATTAGTGACAACATCAATTACTACAATGAGCAGTCTTACAAAACTGACAACATGACAGATGCTGTTATGGAGCAGTTTAATGAAAGATCCGAAAGATTTTATCACAGCAATGATTCCACCGTTCGGTGGTTTAGCAATTTAAACACAGTTCTTAAGTTTTTGGTGGTTATTGTCATGATTTTTGCACAGCCAGCAATGATTTACATGTGGTTTGTGATTAGCCTCAAAGAAGCATTAAAGTTAAGAAAAAAAATTGCAAGAGTGCGAAACTGTAATAAAAAGCAGAATCGGAGAGTTGCTTAAGCTCTCTGTGGTGGTATAGCTGAAATATGCTGTACCACCTTTTTGTTACAAAAACGTTTCAAAATTATTTCAAAAATGTGACAAAAATATTTAAAAAAACTTGTACAAAGTTTGTTATTATGATATAAATATAATATCAAAAATATAAGTCTTAATGTTAAGAAAGGTAGGGCTTTTTTGTGGAAAATAAAAGAGAAAATTTTAATGAAGAAGTAAGTTTAGAAGACAATTCTGCTAAAGTGGACAGTACAGAAATAATTAGAAAAACTATACTTGTTGTGGATGATGAAAAACCTATAGTAGATATTTTAACATATAATTTGCAAAAGGAAGGTTATGCTACTTTAGAAGCAAATGACGGTGAAGAAGCAATAAAAATTGCTACGGAACAAAAGCCAGATTTAATTTTATTAGATATAATGCTACCTAAAATAGATGGCTTAACTGTATGCAAAAAATTAAGACATACGCTAAATGTTCCAATCTTAATATTATCTGCTAAAGATGAAGAAATAGATAAAATTCTAGGGTTAGAATTAGGTGCGGATGATTATATAACAAAACCTTTTAGTGTTAGGGAACTAATGGCTAGAGTAAAAGCAAACCTAAGAAAAGCAGAAGCAAAAACTCAATCAACAGAAGAGTCTCAAGATAATAAAAAAGAAAATGTAATAATTGAAGTTGGAGATTTAAATATAAATACTGAAAAATTTGAAGTAAAAGTTAGAGGTAGAGTAATTGACCTAACCTTAAGAGAATTTGAAGTGCTTAAATACTTGGCAAATCAGCCGGGGCAAGTAGTAACAAGAGAAACTTTGCTTGAAAAAGTATGGGGTTATGAATACTATGGAGATATTAGAACAGTTGATGTTACAGTAAGAAGAATTAGAGAAAAAATTGAAAAAGATACATCAACTCCAAAAATATTAATTACCAAAAGAGGAGTTGGGTACTATTTAGCAACCAACTAAGTAAGAAGGGAAAGCTCTTAAAATGGTTAAAAGTATACAAACGAAAATTATACTAATCTTTTTCATACTAGGGCTAGTTATAATAGGTTCATTATCTGCTTTTTACATAGGTAGTATAAAACAATTACAAACAGAATATATTTCACAAACAAGTTTAGAAAATTTTGAAACTATAACAACTGAAAAAATAATGCAAGTTAAAATAGTTATGATAATTGCAATTACATTTTTTGCGATTATAACTGCTTTTGTGGGATATTTTATTCATAAAACTGTAATAAGCCCAATAAATGCATTAATTAAAAATGCTGAAAAAGTTGCTAGTGGAGAAGAAGTAGAATTTAATAAAATAGATCAAAAACAAACTCAAATAGAAGAATTGTCAAATGCATTTAATATTATGACGAAAGAATTAAAGCAAAATTTAAATGAAGTAGCAAAACAAAAAAAACAAATTGAAACAATTTTATTACATATGACGGACGGGATTATTGCGTTTGATATGAAAGGAAACATTATATATAATAATCCTGCAGCTGTTGAATTATTACAATTAAATGAAGGAAAAAATACATTTAATAGTATATTTGAAAATTTTAAAACAGATATTAATTTAGAAAAAATAGTATATTTAGAAAATTGGACTTCATCAGAACAAAGAATAAACATAGGTGAAAAATATATTAATCTTTTATTTGCTCCATTTCAAGATGAGAATGATAAACCTGATGGAGTTATAGTTGTAATACAAGATATTACGGAACATGTAAAGCTAGATAACATGAGAAAAGAATTTGTTGCAGATGTATCACATGAGTTAAAAACTCCTATTACATCTATAATGGGGTATGCAGATACCTTATTGGAAAGTGAATATGATAAAGAAATGCAGACAAAATTCTTAACAGTTATTAGTACAGAAGCAAGAAGAATGGCAAGACTTGTTACAGATTTACTAGTCCTTTCGAGATATGATAATAAAAAAATTATTAAAGAAGAGTCTGTATTTGACTTAGGAGAATTAACAAAAAATTGTATTGAAAAGCTTAGATTTGAAGTTGAGAAAAAGAATCATAGTATCGAATGCTTCGTAACAGCAAATGTTCCGCCAGTAAATGCTGACAAATATGGAATGGAAAGAGTAATTTTAAATATAATTTCTAATGCCATAAAATATACACCAGAAAATGGAACAATTAAGGTATATGTTGGATTTGTATATAATGATGCATATATTAAAGTAATTGATAATGGAATTGGAATACCAGAAGCTGACTTACCAAGAATATTTGAAAGATTTTATAGAGTTGACAAAGCAAGGTCAAGAGAATTTGGCGGTACTGGTTTAGGGCTTCCAATTGCAAAAGAAATAATTGAACAAAACAAAGGAAGTATTGACATAAAAAGTGAAGTTGGAAAAGGTACAGAAGTTGTAATTAGAATACCAGTATATAAAAAATAGAAAGAAGGTTTAATCACACAATGATTATTAGTGACAAAACACGTAATATATTAGAATGGATTTTTTGCATAGTAATTGCATTTGTTTTAGCAATTGTAATTAAATATTATGTTGGAACTCCAACAATTGTAAGCCAGGTTTCGATGAAACCTACATTACAATCAGGACAAAGACTTATTTTAAATAGATGGATGAGAACAATTCATGAAATGCCTAAAAGAGGGGAAATAATTACTTTTGAGGCACCTAGTAAAGTGAGCTATAGTAGTTCGGCAGAAGTTGACCTAAGTAATCCAGTTGCAAAATATGAAAAAGAACCTACAAGTTGGTGGGGAAAATTTGTATATTATGTATTAGAAATTGGAAAAGAAAGCTATATAAAAAGAGTAATTGCTTTACCTGGTGAACATGTAAAAATTGAAAATGGAAAAGTATATATAAATGGTGAAGAATTAGATGAACCATATTTGCAAAAAGGTGTAGTAACTCAAGCAAGTTATGAAACATCATATTCAAATTATAATTATTTTTCAGAATTTACTGTGCCAGAAGGCTATATTTTTGCGATGGGAGACAATAGAAGTCAATCTACTGATTGTAGAGCATTTGGATGTATTCCTGTTGATAAAGTAGAAAGTAAAGTATGGATTCGTTTTTGGCCATTTAGTTTATTTGGGAAGGTATAAAAAATGTCCTTTGAAAAATTAATAGGAAATGAAAAAATAAAACAAATACTTAAAAATGCTGTAGAAAGCAATAATGTTTTACACAGCTATATGTTTGTTGGTGAAGAAGGAATAGGTAAAAACTTATTTGCAAAAGAATTCGCAAAGATGATATTATGTAGTAATCAAGATGTTAAACCATGTAATCAATGTAAGTCATGTGTTGAGTTCAATAGTGAAAATCACCCTGATTTTATGCAAATTGTTCCTGATGATGGAAAAACTATAAAAATAGAACAAGTAAGATTTATGCAAGAGAAAACTCAGGAAAAGCCAGTAACATCCAATAAAAAGGTATATTTAATATCACAAGCGGAAACAATGACAAGAGAAGCAGCTAACAGCTTATTAAAAACACTTGAAGAACCACCAGAATATGTAGTTATTATTTTAACAACATCAAATGAAAGTAAAATTTTAACAACTATAAAATCAAGGTGTATGAAATTACATTTTGAGCCTATACCAGAAGAAAAAATAATAGATTATTTAAAACAAAATGGTATAGATGCAAACCTTACAGAAAATATGCTAAAGCATTGTGAGGGCAGTATAGGAAAAGCAATAAAAATAAATGATTTAAAAGATCAATATATGCAAATAGAACAGCTTATTAATTTACTAGAAAAACAAAGTATTACACAAATATGGAAAAAAGCGGAAGTTTTATATTCATCAAAAGATGATATTATTGATTTATTAAATTACATGGAAATTGTTATATATAATATAATAAAAAAAGAACATAAGATTAAATATACAGAAGGAATACACATTATAGAACAGACAAAACAAAGATTATTAGCTAATGCTAATTACGATATGTCAATTGATAACTTATTACTAAAATTATGGGAGGAAGTTAATTGAAAAAAATAGTAGGGGTTAGATTTAGAAAACCAGGCAAGATATATTTTTTTGATCCTGAAAATTTTGAAATAGAAAAAGGACAAAAAGTAATTGTAGAAACAAGTCAAGGACAAGAAATAGGTGAGGCTACAACAGGAATTAGAGAAGTCCATGAAGAAACATTAAAAGCACCACTAAAAAAAGTAGTTCGTATTGCAACAAAAAAAGATATAAGAAATGATGAAGAAAATAGAAAAAAAGAAAAAGAAGCATTTAAAATAGCTGAAGAGAAAATAAAAAAATATAAATTAGATATGAACTTAACAGAAGTTGAATATAAATTTGATAATAGCAAAATTATATTTTTCTTTACAGCAGATGGAAGAATTGACTTTAGAGAACTTGTTAAGGAATTAGCAGCGATTTTTAAAACAAGAATCGAGCTAAGACAAATAGGTGTAAGAGATGAAGTTAAAAAAATTGGAGGAAATGGTGTGTGTGGTAGAGAACTATGTTGCTGTTCATTTTTAGATAATTTTGAAGCAGTATCTATAAAAATGGCCAAAGAACAAAACGTTTCATTAAATCCATCTAAAATATCAGGAAATTGCGGTAGACTTATGTGTTGTTTAAAATATGAACAAGACGTTTATGAAGATAAACTAAAAAGACTTCCTAAAATTGGGGCAATAGTAAAAACAGAAGATGGCGAAGGAACTGTTGATTCAATACAAACACTAAAAGAAATAATACGCGTAAAATTCAAGGATGGAGATGATACTTTTTATAAAAGATATCCTGCATCTGAAGTAAAAATAATAAAAAATATTGGAAAAGAAGAAGTAGATCCAGAAGAAAAAGAACATGCAAAAGAGTTAGCGGAATTAGAAAAATTAGAAAAGTTAGATGAACAAACTAAATCAGATGATGATATTTAGTAATAGATGTAAAAATGAGAGGTGGTGAAATAAATGGCATATAAAATTACAGATAAATGTATTAGTTGTGGAGCATGTGCTGCAAGTTGTCCAGTATCTTGCATTTCACAAGGTGATGATAAATATGTAATAAACAAAGATGCATGTATCTCATGCGGAACATGTGAAGGTGTTTGCCCAGTTGGAGCACCAGAACCAAATGAAGAATAAAAAACAAAAACTCGAACTAGTGTCGAGTTTTTTTATTATTCAATCTTACCTTGTTTAAAGTATACAACAATACAAAGATACATGTAAAAAATGTAATAACAGAAACATTAATTATAATTATATGTGTAAGATCTAAACCTGTTGGTGGTATAATTAAAAAGTTTAATGCTCTTATTCTTCCACCATCTTGAGCTTCTGTGGCTGTTATAGTAGTTGTTGTACCATCATTTAAAATTTTATCTAATGAGAACACCATGCAGTTATTAAAAGTTGATGATCTATTTAAGGTTTCAGGAGTAAGTACAGAAGTTAATACAAGTTTTTTTGTATATTCTTTAATTGCTGGAATGGTTTGACTACCAGATGTGCAATATAAAATATTATTTGTATAATTCCAGCCATAATCAGCATTTGTTTTATTTTCTGTTAATAAATATTGATTGGGGCTATATACTAATGAAGAACCAGGAATATCATTAATTATAATATTTTTTGAATCAAATGCAGAGATAATATTAATTACATATTCTATATATAAAGTAGCACCATGAAGAAGTTCGGCATCCAATTGTAATATAATTTTGTCATCTCCAGGAATTATACCAGCATTATTCAAATTATATGATGTTGTAGGATCATACATTAAAATTATCAACATATATATTTGTTTATAAAGATCATTTACGATCGTGTCAGCCATACCACTTGTAGTAGTTTCGAAATTTTTATGAAGTGTATTTGTAGTAGCAAATTCTTCAAAATTTTTTCCAATGGCGTGTTCTACAAAAATAGAAATTGTCGATATTCCAGATGAATTTATTTTTTCGAGTTCTTTTAGTGAAGTAGATTCATCAGACAATTTACCATCTGATAAAGTAACAACTATTTTTAGTGCTTCTGTATTTGTAGATTCTGTGAGCATTGTACATGCAGCTTCTAGTGCTTTTGACATATAAGTTCCTCCATCTGCTTTCATACTATCATTAATACTATAAATATCATTAGCATTATTAGTTAAGCTTTGAGGGGTACCCAGTATTCCACTAGAAAAACGTATTAAGCCTATTTTCAAATGTTCACTACCGATTTTTTCAAATAGTTTATTAGTTAGATCACGTACAGCAGTTTTTAAGTGTTCTATACGATCATCACTTTTCATTGAACCTGAATTATCTAAAACAAAAACAATTTCAACATCTTTCATATTTTTTTTTAAGTCAATATTAGAAGTAGAAGAAAGAGACATGCTAGATAAAGTAGTTCCATCAGATAGCTTTAGCAAAAAAGCATTCACTTGGTTATAGGCTAAAATCCCATCAGTTTTATTTTTATAAAAGAATGTAGATGGACCTGCGGCATAACATATATTACAAGAAAAGATGATAGATACAAGTAAAAATAGTATAATAATCTTCTTTTTTTTCATTTGTTCCTCCAATATAATTAAAATAACTATATCATAAAAAATAAAAAAGTTCTACAATAAGTAGAACTTTTTTAAAATTAATTTGTATTTGTACTTTCTTCTAATTTCAAAAGAGCTTCCCAACGTTTATCAACTTCTTTTTGAAACTCTTCTATCATCCATTCATTACCAGGTTTAAACATATGTTTAAAACGTTTTTGAGGCTTTAAAAATTCTTCAATAGGTAATTTTTTAGCAGGTTTATAATTTATTACATATCTGCCATCAATAACTTCATATAAAGGCCAATAGCATGTTTCAACAGCTAATTTATTTATTTGCATTAACATATCTGTTGGATATCCCCAGCCTCTTGGACAAGGTGATAACACATTTAAGAAACAAGGACCCTCTGTATAAATAGCTTTTTCAGCCTTTTCATACAAATCTTTAAAATTTGCATAAGCAATAGTTTGCGCAACATAAGGTAAATGATGAGCCTCCATAACTTCTGTCAAATCTTTTCTAGATTGCATTTTACCAGGTATAACTGTTCCTGCAGGAGAGGTCGTTGTATCTGCAAACTTTGGAGTTGCAGAAGAACGTTGAATACCAGTATTCATATATGCACCATTATCATAACATACATATACCATATCATGACCTCTTTCCATAGCACCTGATAAACTTTGAATACCTATATCATAAGTTCCACCATCTCCACCAAATGTAATAAATTTAGTGGTTTTATCACTAGGCAATTTGCCTTGTTTTTTTAATGAACGATAAGCTGCTTCCACACCAGAACAAGTAGATGCTGCATTTTCAAAAGCTGTGTGGATATATGAGTCAGTCCAAGAAGTATATGGATATATAAAACTTGAAACTTCCATACAACCAGTAGCATTACTAATTACTGCATGATCTTCTGGCTTTAAAGCTCTTAAAACCATACGAGCAATAGGTGGGGCACCACAACCAGCACACATTCTGTGACCAGCTGTAAATCTAGATGGCTTGTTTGCCATTACTTCTTTTAAATTATATGCCATAAAATTTTCCTCACTTTCTTAATCCTACATAACGATATGGATTATCAATTTCACCGGTTTTAGCAACTTGTGCCAAATAATCGAACACTTCATGAATATTATTACTTGTAGTATCTCTACCACCAATACCATAAACATAGCTTACAGCAGGAACTTGCTTTTTAGCTGTATACATACTTGAAGTAACATCTTCAAATAATGCACCACCCATAGCATTTAAAGAATCAGCTTTATCCATTATTGCTACAGCTTTTAAATTTCCTAAAGCTTCAGCAATTTCTTCAGCAGGGAAAGGTCTAAATACACGAACCTTAACCATACCAGCTTTAATTCCTTTTTCTCTTAACTCATCTACAACTGTTTTTGTAGTTCCAGCAGTTGAATTCATACAAACAACAGCAATTTCTGCATCATCCATTCTATATTCTTCAAAAAATGAATATTTTCTACCAGTCATTTTTTCAAAGTCTTTAGCAACTTCTAAAATAACTTTTTTAGCATTTCTCATTGCTTCAGCTTGTTGATATTTATGTTCAAATAAATATGATTGAACATCTAATGGTCCAACAGCAATTGGCTCTTTATCATTTAATAGGTAATGTTCTGGTTTGTATGTCCCAACAAATTCTTTTGCTTTATTATCTTCAATCAATTCAATATTTTCAATTGAATGAGAAGTAATAAATCCATCTTGACATACCATTAAAGGTAATAAAACATCTTTGTTTTCAGCAATTCTATGAGCCATAATTAAGTTATCATATGCCTCTTGGTTGTTTTCAGAAAATAACATAATCCATCCAGCATCTCTTACGCCCATTGCATCTGAGTGGTCATTGTGAATATTTAATGGACCTGAAACAGCTCTATTTACCAAGCTCATAACAATAGGAAGTCTTAAGCTAGAAGCAATATATATCATTTCCCACATATATGATAAACCATTAGCAGAAGTAGCAGTCATAGCTCTTGCACCAGCAGCTTCTGCACCAACACAAGCACTCATAGCACTATGTTCACTTTCAACAGCAACAAACTCTGTATCTACAGTGCCATTACTAACAAAAGTAGAAAAATATTGAGGTATTTCTGTTGAAGGTGTTATTGGAAAAGCAGCTACAACATCTGGATTAATTTGTTTCATAGCAATAGCAGCAGCTTCATTTCCACTTAATCTTTCTCTAATTCCCATATTATAATCTCCTTTACTCAGTCATTTCAATGGCATGGAATGGGCAAACTTTAGCACAAACTCCACAACCTTTGCAATAATCATAATTAAAATCTTCACGCTTTCCTTCTTTATTTACAGGAATAGCATCATCAGGGCAAACAGGAAAACATAAACCACATTGAGTACATTTTTCAGATATGTAAATAGGCTTAACACTTCTCCAGTCACCTGTTTTAAATTCTCTAGCATTACCAGCTTCATAAATATTACCACCAATAGTCATATCACAAGCTGGAGTATTTTTATCAATCATTTAAACCATCCTTTCCAATGTCAGTTTGGGGACGTTTCTCAAACTGACATAAATGTTACTTATGGGGACAGATCTTTAATTAAGATGTGTCCCTCAACTGACAAAAATGTCAGTTAAAGAAACGTCCCCGAAATGACATTTCTAGTGCTTTCATATTTCCATCAATAACTTCAGGTTTCTTAGCAAATTTGTGTTTAAATGAACCTTCCATATCAGCTAAAAAGTCTTTTTCTTCAATTACTCCACTTACTTTTACAATTGCTGCAAGCATTGGAGTGTTTGGAAAATATTTACCTAAAGTTTCTAAAGATATTTTTCTTGCGTCAATAGTATAAACTTTTCCAGTATATCCGTTAAGTAAAGGCTTTAATTCTTTTCCAGTTTTTGTAGTGTTTATAACAATTGCACCATCAGGTTTTAAACCAGCAGTTACATCAACAGCCTCTAATAAACTGTCATCAACAACTACTACATAATCTGGTTCATATATATTACTATGAATACGAATAGGGGTATTACTTATGCGGTTATAGGCAGTAATAGGGGCACCCATTCTTTCTGGACCATATTCAGGAAAACCTTGAATATATTTGCCAGTGTTAAAAGCAGCATCTGCAAGTAAAAGAGAAGCTGTTTTTGCACCTTGACCACCTCTACCATGCCATCTAATTTCAATTAAATCTTTCATAGTTTTAGATGTCCTCCTTTATAATTTTTTCAAATAATATTTTATTATTAAATTACTGTAATGTCAAGAAAATACTGGCCAAATAAAATTAATTAAATATAACTATGAGCATAATAATAATTGACAAAGAAGTGTTTTTAAATTATTATATATATAAGTTAAATGGAGGAAAGTGCAAATGAAAAATAAATTGAAAAGCGAGAAGGGAGTAATGACTGCATATGTTACAGTAGTTGTGGTAACATTTGTAATTATTTTATCTGCGATTTTTTCTATTGCTGTTTCTAACAGAAAAAATCAAATAAGTACATTAATAAAAATAAAAGAAGTATATGAACAAGGCAATGACTCAGCAGAACAATTGTATGAACAGCAAAAATTAAAAGATAGAATTTCTATTACAGAATTAACAACTATACAAAAAGAAAATGTGATTGCACAAGATGAATTTGGAAACCAAGTTGTTGTACCTGGAGGCTTTAAATTAGCAGAAGATTCTGGAACAAATGTTAAAGATGGAATTGTAATAGAAGATGAAAACGAAAATCAATTTGTGTGGATTCCAGTTAGTAACATAGATGGAAAAGGTACAAATAGAATAAGAGTAGATGAAAATACAAGTCTAGAATTAACTTTGGGAAGATACGAATTTAAAGAAAATAATAATTCTACCATAGTACAAAAAGGTGAAGAATATAAAGAAACAAGTGTATCAAATGCAAATGCTGGTAGTATAGGAATGTATAAAATAGGAAATTACCTTGAAGTAAAAGACTATAGAGAATCTAATTATTTAGAAGATGACAATGCGGAAAATGCAACTGCAAAAGATATGGAGAAATTTACAACATCAGTAAAAGAAAATAAAGGCTATTATATAGCAAGATATGAGGCAAGTTATGGAAGCGGAAGTAGTATTATGAATTGGAAACCGTTATCAAAACCATCAACCTCATATGATAAAGAAAGCATGAATTATACAGAAGGAACTTTATGGAACTTTATAAATCAAGGAGATGCAGCTAAAGTATGTAGAAATATGTACTCAAATAATAAGTTTGTAGAAAGTGACTTGATGAATAGTTACGCTTTAGATACAGCTATAATATATATTCAAGAAATGGGAAATATAGATTATTCAAGTAAAACAGATGGAAACATGATATTAAGAAATACTGGAAAAACAGATGATAAAGTTTGCAATATTTATGATTTATCAGGAAACACGGCAGAATGGAATACAGAATATCATATTAGTGATGATAAAAAGAGTCCTGCTACATGTAGAGGCGGAAGCTATAATACAGTTGGAAGTACAAGTGGACGTGGTTATGATACAACCACTGCTGTATATGATGGAATTTCTTTTAGACCAATATTATATATTAAATAAGACAAGAAAAGTTGACTTTGTTACATATGCACAATTGTAAGAAAATTGTGTACATGTGGCAAAGTCATTTTTATTTTTAAAATAAATAATTTACATATTTTTCATTTTTATGGCTCTATACATTGATTTTTGGACAAATTTGTTATATAATACAAACGTTAAAAATTGCATTTTTAAGGAGGAAATAATGGGAGAAGTTATAGTAATAACATCCGGAAAAGGTGGAGTTGGAAAAACGACTACAACGGCAAATGTGGGATCTGCATTAGCATTAAGAGGAAAAAAAGTTGTTTTAGTAGATACTGATATTGGTTTAAGAAATCTTGATGTTGTAATGGGATTAGAAAATAGAATTGTATATGACATTGTAGATGTTGTAGAAGAAAAATGTAAATTAAGACAAGCTCTTATAAAAGATAAAAGATTTGAAGAGTTGTTTTTACTTCCAGCAGCCCAAACAAGAGATAAAAGTGCAATAAATGAAGAACAAATGAAAGAATTAACAGAAAAATTAAAAGAAGAATTTGATTATATTTTAATTGATTGTCCAGCAGGAATTGAGCAGGGATTTAAAAATGCAATTGCAGGAGCAAGTCGTGCGATTGTAGTAACAACAGCAGAAATATCTGCTATTCGTGATGCGGATAGAATTATAGGTTTACTAGAAGCATCAGAAATAAAAAATCCAGAACTAGTTATTAACCGTTTAAGACCTAATATGGTTAAAAAAGGCGAAATGATGGAAGTAGAAGATATAGTTGATTTACTATCAATTGATTTAATTGGTGTTGTACCAGATGATGAGTTTATTATTACACAAACCAATAAAGGAGAACCAGTAGTAACAAATCATAAAGCACCATCAGGAAGAGCTTATACTGAAATTGCTAGCAGAATATTGGGTGAAAATGTTGAAATTACTATTCCTGGCAAAAAAGAAGGAATCTTTTCAAAACTAAAGAATTTCTTTACAAAATAATACAATTGGAGGTAGAACATGTTTGAAAATGTACTTAATTTTTTAAAAAATCTTGTAAAAAAAGAAAAGAGCAAAGAAAGCTCTGATACAGCAAAAGAAAGACTGCACCTAGTTTTAATGCAAGATAGAGCAAATGTATCTGCCGATTTCTTAGAATTAATGAAGCAAGAAATTATTGAGGTAATAAAAAAATATATAGATGTTGATGAAAAAGAAATAGATGTACATTTAACTAATAAAGCTAATGATGATGGAACTGTTGGTGCACCTGCATTATATGCTAACATTCCAATTGTTACAATAAAAAATGAAGCTAGAAAGTTAAATGCTCAAAGTAATAAAGAAAATGATTCTGAAGAAAAATCAAATAAAAATGCAGAAAAGCTTGAGGAAGAAAAAGTAGAAAAAGAAGAACAAAATATAGAAGAACAAAAAGAAACTGAAACAAAAGCAGAAGATGAAAAGGAACAAAAAGAAGAGAATATACAAGTCGTAGAGAATAAAGAAGAAAAAAATGAAAATAATAACATAGAAGAGCAAATGACATCAAACAATTAAAAATAGAGGAAAAGCATGAGAAAAAAGATGTTTAAAAATATTGAGTGGGGAATTGTAATATGTACAGTTATATTATTGGCCATAGGGCTAACTGCGTTACTTTCTGCCACTCAAAATTCAGATTATGAAGAATTCAAAAAGCAAATTATGTGGATTGCAATTAGTGTTCCGGTTACAATAGCAATTATTTTTATTGACTATGAGCTACTAGCTAAAATATCTCCATTTATTTATGGAATTACTATTATCTTACTAATTGCAGTTCTATTTACAGAACCTATAAATGGAGCTACCAGCTGGTTTAATATAGGTCCTTTTTCTTTTCAGCCTGCAGAATTTGCAAAGATTACTGTTATAATGTTTTTATCAACAATAATGGTACGAGTTCAACAAAGGTCGAAGGATGAAATAAATAGATTTTTAAAGTTGACAATGATATTAGGCACAGTTGCAATACCAACAATACTTATTATATTACAACCAGATTATGGAACTGCTGTGGCTTTTTTGGTTGCATTAATTTTTATGTTATATGTTGCAGGAATAGATAAAAAGTATATTATTGTATCTGCGTTAATAGCAGTTATACTTATACCAGTAGCATATTTTTTCATTCTTCCAGAGCATGCAAAAGCAAGAATCGATGTATACTTAAATCCAAATTTAGATCCAAGAGGAGAAGGGTATAATATTATTCAATCTAAATTAGCAATAGGTGCTGGTAAGTTATTTGGAATGGGCTTGTTCAAAGGAAACCAAACGCAATTGGGATATTTATATCCAAAGACTACAGATTTTATATTTGCTGTTATAGGTGAAGAAATGGGCTTTGTGGTTGCTGGAGGCATAATAGTTTTGTATGTTATTTTACTAACAAAAGCAATGCAAATTGCTAAAACAGCAAAAGATGATCTAGGATCATATTTAGCAAGTGGAATAACAGGAATACTATTTTTTCATATGTTAGAGAATATAGGAATGACAATGGGATTGCTACCTATTACAGGTATACCACTTCCTTTTGTAAGCTATGGTGGAAGCTCAATGCTTACAAATTTAATTTTAATAGCTATATTGATAAATATTAGTGCTAGACGTAAAAAAGCAATGTTTATAGAATAAAAACAGGTCGTTTTTTTACATTGCACAGACTAGCATTTTTAACTGAATATTAGATATAATACTTTTTTCCGTTCCATCCCAACTACGCAAGAAAGCGTAACAACAATTTTTTGCAAACATCTTCAATGATTCGAAAAAATTTAGCAACGCTTTCTAGCTTGTCGGTCCACACAGCCTCAATGCAAAAAGTATTATATCTAATATTAGAATATAAAAAAATAAGGAAAAAAGATGTACTTAAAAGAACTAAAAATAGGAAATGTAAAACTAAAAAACAACATACTACTAGCCCCAATGGCAGGAATAACTAACCTGCCATTTCGCTTAATATGCGAAAAATTTGGCGTTCGGTTTAGCATATACAGAAATGGTAAGCAGTAAAGGACTATTTTATAACGACGAAAAAACGAAGCTATTATTAAATACAGAAAATGAACATATACCAGTTGCAGCACAAATATTTGGAAATGATATTGAGGCAATGTCATTTTCTGCAAAAGAATTAAGTAAAACGGCACCAATAATAGATATAAATATGGGTTGTCCTGCTCCGAAGGTTGTAAAAAATGGTGATGGAAGTAAATTGCTTTTAAACTTAGAACTAGCAGGAAAAATTATTGAAGCAGTAGTTAAAAACTCTAAAGTACCTGTAACATTAAAAATGAGAAAAGGCTGGGATGATAATAATATTGTGGCAGTTGAGCTTGCTAAAATTGCAGAAGAAAAAGGAGTAAAAGCAATAACAATCCATGGAAGAACAAGAGAACAATTTTATACAGGGGTAGCAGACTGGGATATTATAAAAAAAGTAAAACAGGCAGTAAGTATACCGGTAATACGGAAACGGAGATATAAAAACTAAAGAAGATGCTTTGAAAATTTTTGAGCAAACAGGTGTGGATGCAATAATGATAGGAAGAGCAAGTATAGGGAATCCATGGATTTTTAGAGAAATCCAAGAATATTTAAATGATCAAGAAATAACCCAAGTTTCTAATGAAGAAAAGCTAAAAATAATATTGGAGCACATTGATTTGCAAGTTAAATACTTAGGAGAAAATACAGGTATAAAAGAAATGAGAAAGTATATGAGTTATTATTTAAAAAATTTACCAAATGCAACTCAAATGCGTCAAAAAATAAACCAAATAGAAACAAAACAAGAACTACAAAATTGTATAATTACATATTTCAAAAACATATAAAGCATAAGTGAAATTTATTCGCTTATGCTTTATATATTTGACATGAATACTTTATTATAAAATGAATATAAATTGCAGTAGGAGTTGATTATATGAAAAATAAAAAAATTACTTTAATAATTACAGTTGTAATTATAGCAATAGCTATATTGACAATGATAATTTACTTTTTTTCTAAAAATGTTAATAAAAATTTAAAAACTGGAAATAATTTAAGTAACAAAACAAACCAGGAAATTGAAGAATATATTTTAAATATTAGTTCATATGAAGCAGAAATACAAATTGAAGTTGAATCAAATAAAAATAATACAAAATATAAATTAAAACAAAGCTATATTAGCCCAAATATTGCAAAACAAATAGTGATTGAGCCAGAAAATATTTGTGGTCTAGAAACAATTTATGATGGAAATAAATTAACTATTAATAACACAAAGCTGAATTTATCTACTGTATACCAGGATTACCAATATATTACTCAAAATTTTTTATGGCTGAATTCATTTATAGATGACTATAAAAATTCTAGCAATAGAAAAATGTATGAAGAAAATAATATGGTAATTATGGAAGTTACTTTAGATACCAACAATCCTTATCTCTTTAAAAAACAATTATTTATTGATAAAACAAATGGAAAAATTAATAAAATGGTAGTACAAGATAAGAACCAAAAAAAATTAGTTTACATATTATATAATGAGATGAAAATAAATAGTTTAAAAAGGGAAGAGGTAATAGCTTTTAAATTAAATAATATTTGTGTAGCACAATATTAAAATACAAATATTATCTGCTTAAAACTATATTTTTGTCTTTACTAATCCTTAAAATATATCAAGACTGGGAAAATACTGGGAGTGAAGATTATGATAATAAAAAGAGGAGATATGTTTTATGCAGATTTAAGTCCAGTAATTGGGTCAGAGCAAGGAGGAGTGAGACCTGTTCTTATAATTCAAAATGATGTGGGAAATAAGCATAGCCCAACAGTTATTGCAGCAGCGATTACTTCTCAGACAGGAAAAACAAAACTGCCAACACATATAGAAATTGAACCTGAAAAAAGTGGGCTAAAAGCTGAATCTGTAATACTGACAGAGCAAATAAGAACAATAGATAAAAGTAGATTAAAAGAAAAAATAGGTCATATTGATGACAATCAAATAATGTCGCAAATTAATAATGCATTAGGAGTTAGCTTTGGATTAGAATAAAAACAAACCCGAATTGTTATGAATTTAACAAATAGGGTTTTTTATTTTGAAAAAATATATCTAAATTATTGTTTCTACATTGAAAATATGATATAATATTAATGCGTGAGTATGTATTATAAAGAAAGGAGAGAAAATTAAAAGTGAACCAAATATTAATAACTCAAAAGTTATATATTACACCTGAAATAAAAAGAAAAAAATTGATGTACAAAATTGAACTTTTTTTATCAGTATTTTTAATATGTCTCCTATTTTCATATTACATATATGCAGAATATGATAGAAATAAAAGTGAAGAAATATCAAAAGAAATATTAGCTCAAATAAAATATCAAGTTGATGATACAGTAAAAAAAGACGAAGATGATAAAATTGTTGTTATACTTGAAATACCAGATAACAATACAAATAATAATGAAAATAATGCAGTAGACGACTCAAAAGCAGTACAAACTGATCCACCAAATGTAGATACTCAAACATATAAGTCAAAAGATGGGGTAGAATATACAACAGAAGCTGTTTTGAAAATACCATGTATAAACATTGAATATCCAGTACTTTCAACAACATCACCAGAATTATTATTTGTATCATTAAACAAATACCATCCAAAAGATTTAAAACCAAATGAAATAGGAAACTATTGTATAGTTGGCCACTATTATGAAAATGGAAAGATGTTTGGAAAATTACATAAACTAAAAAATGGCGATACGGCACAATTAACAGATTTATCAGGAAGAATGGTTACATATCAAGTATATGATAAATATGTTGTACAACCAACAGATACAAGATGTACTAGCCAATTATCTGCATGGAACATGCAAAAAAGAGAGCTTACTCTTATTACATGCACAAATGGTGGAAAACAAAGATTGGTTGTAAAATTAAGAGAAATTTAACATAATTAAGGAGCAAAAAATGAAACTAAATATAGTTATGGTTGAACCAGAAATTCCACAAAATACAGGAAATATTGCAAGAACATGTGCTGCTATTGGAGCCAAACTACATTTGGTTGAACCACTTGGATTTGAAATAACAGATAAATACCTAAAAAGAGCAGGATTAGATTATTGGGACAAATTAGATATTGAAATGCATAAATCATTAAATGATTTTTTGGAAAAATATAAGCCAGAAGAAAACAAAATGTATTTTTCCACAACAAAGGGAAAACAGTGCTATTCTGATGTTAATTATACTGAAGCAGATGAAATATTTATTTTGTTTGGAAAAGAAACAAAAGGCTTACCTGAAGATTTGCTTCAAAAATATATAAAAAATACAATAAGAATTCCAATGAGAGAACACTTAAGATCGCTTAATTTATCTAACTCAGTGGCAATTGTGGCATATGAAGTTTTTAGACAAGTAGGTTTTGATAAATTAGAGCAAATTAGTAGCTATTTTGATAAATAAAAACAGACAAAAATCACTAAAGAGCTGTACTTTTTAGTGATTTTGTGGTATAATAAGAGTGTAGGGTGTTAAAAACCTAATATCCAAAATGGAGGATAAAAAAATGTTTAATGAAGAAAATTTTAAATTTAACATAGAAAATATAAAAAATGATTTAGCAATTGAAGGAATGAATATAACAGAAAATGATGTAAATATGTACAGAATGTTAGCAGAAAATGAAGTGGCTATGCCAGAATTAATAAATATGATAAAAGAACAAATCTAACCAAAAAGTTGTCAATTAAAAATTTTGACAACTTTTTTTAATTGTGATTTAATTAATAAAACTAAAGGAGTTATTATGAAAGATTTATATGAAGACACAAATTCAAAGTATTGTTATAAAAATAGTAATACTTTAATAAATAAATTAGATATTAAAGACTATAAAGAACTTGCTAAATATGAGGCAAAAATTACAGCAGCTAAATCATTAGGACTAAGATTAAAAGGAGTTACTGGAAACTTTGACAAAAAACATTATATATCAATCCATAAATATTTATTTGAAGATGTTTATCCTTTTGCTGGTAAATTTAGAGAGGAAAATATTAGTAAAGGTGAATTTAGGTTTGCAAGTTGTGAGTATATTGAATCAGAGTTAGATCGAATTTTAGCGCAACTAGCTAAAGAAAATTTTTTAGAAGGTCTTTCTAAAATTGAATTAGCTAAAAGACTAGCATATTATTTATCAGAATTAAATGTATTGCATCCTTTTAGGGAAGGAAATGGAAGAACTAATAGGGAATTTATTAGACAATTAGCATTAAAAAATGGTTATGTTTTAAATTTAAAAAATATACCACCAAAAGAAGTATTAGATGCTAGTATAAAGTCTGTTATAGATACAACAGATTTAGAAAAGATTATAGAAAAAATGTTAGAAAGTGAATAAAAAATCATGCCAATGGGGACGGAGAATTTTGGCACGTTTAGTTTGAAATTAAATTAAAGTTAATTTGCTTTAAATTAAAACGTGCCAAAATTCTCCGTCCCCATTGGCATGATTTCAAAAAAAATTAAATTTTTTTTGAAAAACACTTGATATTTTTAATATGTTATATTAAAATTTAATTGAAGTGGAGAGAAGTGGTAGAAAGTGGAATAAAATGTTAGCGAGGTGAGAAAAGTGTTAATTGGTGAATATGAGCATTCTCTAGATGTTAAGGGTAGATTAATATTACCTTCAAAAATTAGAGAAGATATGGGTGAAAAGTTCATAATAACCAAAGGCTTAGATAAATGCTTATTTGGATTCTCACAAACAGAATGGGCTAACTTCGAAGAAAAACTAAAAACACTTCCACTTACAAACAAAAATGCAAGAGATTTTGTTAGATTTTTCTTATCAGGTGCAATCGAATGCGAAATTGATAAACAAGGAAGATTTTTAATTACAAGTAACTTACGTGAATATGCAAAATTAGAAAAAGATACAGTAATTATTGGTGTAGGAACAAGAATTGAAATCTGGGATAAAGAAAAATGGAAATCTTACAATAGCGATGAAAACATTTCAGCAGATGAAATAGCAGAAAATATGACAATGCTTGGTATATAACTTGAAAAAGGCTATATAAAACACTAAAGAAAAATTAAAAAAACACAAAAGATAAAATTAAAAAAGTTTTTACAAAAGATAAATTATACAAAAGAAAAAAATTAAAATTTTACAAAAGAAAAATTTTAAAATTACAAAAGATGATTACACTAAAGATAAAGAAATGAGGTCTTACTAAAGATTTTAATTTCAAAAGAAAAAACATTAAAATACTAAAGTGAAAATAAAAATTCACAAAAGATATACTAATTTCCAATCCCTACAAAAGAAAGTTTGATACTATGAAAAATACAAAAGAAAAAATAAAAAAATGAAAAGCACATAATAGTTGGTATAAACATACCAACTTATTGTGCTATTTTAAAACTATGACTTTGAAAGGAATTACTTTAATCAAATGGAATTTAAACATGAACCAGTTTTGTTAAATGAATGCATAGAAGCACTTAAAATAAAAAAAGACGGCATATATGTAGATGGAACTCTAGGTGGTGCGGGTCATAGTGAAGAAATAGTAAAAAAATTATCAGAAACAGGCAAATTAATTGGAATTGACAGAGATGAAGAAGCTTTAGAAGCTGCTAAAAAAAGACTGGAAAATTATAAAAATGTAATTTATGTTCATGGAAACCATGATGATATAAAACAAATTTTACAAGATCTTAACATAGAAAAAGTAGATGGAATTTTGTTAGATTTAGGAGTTTCATCATATCAGTTAGATGAAAAAGCCAGAGGATTTAGTTACATGGCAGATAGTAAACTTGATATGAGAATGGATACATCTACAGGAATAACAGCTCAAGATATTGTAAATAATTATTCAGAAGAAAAGCTTGCAAACATTATTTGGGAATATGGGGAAGAAAGATTCAGCAGACAAATTGCAAAAAATATTTGCAATTATCGAGAAAAGCAAACAATTGAAACTACAAAACAATTAGCACAAATAATAGAAAACTCTATACCAAAGTCAATGCAAAAAGATGGTCATCCAGCTAAAAGAACATTTCAAGCTATTAGAATTGAGGTCAACAATGAAATTGCTCCATTATATGAAACAATAAAAAATTGTGTACATTGTTTAAAACAAGAAGGAAGACTTGTTGTTATAACATTTCATTCGCTAGAAGATAGAGCAGTAAAAAATGCAATGTTAGATTTGCAAGGTAAATGTACTTGTCCATGCGAATTACCATATTGTGTATGTAACTATGAGTCTTGGGGAAAAATAATAAACAAAAAACCAATTATTGCAACTAAAGAAGAACAGGAAAGAAATTCTAGATCAAAAAGTGCAAAAGTAAGAATTTTTGAAAGATTAGATAAAAATACATAAGATGTTTAAAAATCAAAAGAAAAGAGGTGAGAACTTATGGCATATAGTAATATGAGTTATCAATATGAAACTAGTCCTAGAAAGTTGAGACCAGAAGAAAAAACAAATAAAAGAAATGATAATAAAAAGAGAAGTTCTAGTCAAAAACAAGAAAAAGCTAAAGTCAAAAATCAAGTAAAATCTGAAGTAAAAGCTATTATGTATATAATAATTGGTTTTGCTATATTATTTGCTATAAGTTATCGTAATTCTCTTATAACAGCAAGTTTTAATCAAAAAGAAGATTTAAAAAAACAACTAAGTACATTACAAAAAGAAAATGCTCAAACTGAAATTAATATACAAACAAGTTTAAATTTGGCCAATATAGAAAATTCAGCATCAAAGATGTTAGGAATGAAAAAACTAGATGATTCGCAAAAAGTATATGTAAGCTTACCTAAGAAAGATTATGTTGAAACTGCAAGTGAGCAAGTTGTAGTTACAGAAGAAAAAAATTGGTTTGAAAAGGCAATTGAAGCTATAATAGATTTTATAAAATAAAGATATTTAGTAAAATTAATTATCTTTATTTTTTTTGCAAAAAAATTGACATTTTTATGTTAAGTTGATATAATTGAAAAATATGGTATAACCATATTAATAATTTAGTAAGGAGATTGACATGTACAAGAAACCCGAAGTTACCACTGGAATAGTTCAGGAAGTCCATGAGGTGGACGGAAAATTTGCAGTGATCGTTTATGATCAGAAAAACTTTCGGATACGCACCATCTATATAAAGAAAGATGATGCCAGAAAAGTAGGTATTAAACTGGAAACGAGGGGAAATGAAATTGAGATGATGATTGAACCTAAAAGTCATAAAGTCTCAAGGGTTGCTCAGGTTATAAGAACTTGGGCACCGACTGCGGATATGAATGCAGAAACAGATACGGAATCTTATAACTATAGGCACGAATACGCTTAATCTCCAGAAAAGGGCTTTACACTATGTAGGCCCTTTTATTTTTGTTCTTTTTTTCTTTAAGATGAATACAAATAAATAAGAGATATAATAGCAAAATAGGAGAAAAATTATGAAAAAAAACAAAAATGATTTTCGTAATAAAGTAAATAAAAAGGAACTTATCAAGTGGAAAAAAAGAAAAAAAGAAGAAAAAATAGATGTAAAAAAAGAACAAAAACAAGCTCAGAAAGAAATAAAAAGAAAATATAAAAAAGAAATAAAAAATAAAAAAGTAAAACCAGAAGAAAAAATTAGCAATATGAGTAGAAAAAAAAGAATGAAAAATGAAATTATTATTGTTTGGCTAGCATTAATTGCATTACTTGTTAGAATTGGATGGATACAATTTGGAATGGGCTCGGAATTACAGTCAAAAGTATATGTACAACAAACTTTAGATAGAAGTATAAATCCAAGAAGAGGAACAATTTATGATTCGACAGGAACCAACATTTTAGCAGTAAGTAGTACTGTGGAAACAGTTACTGTAAACCCTGTAAATATAAAAAAAGAAGATAAAGAGAAGGTTGCAAAAGCCTTAAGTAATATATTTGAATTAGACTATGAAAAAGTATATAAAAAAGTAAATAAAAGAAGTTCAATTGAAACAATTATAAAGAAAATTGATAAAGAAAAATCAAACGAACTAAGAGTATGGCTTCAAGAAAATAACATAACTGCAGGAGTTAATATAGATGAAGATACTAAAAGATATTATCCGTACAATAATTTGGCTTCACAAATTATTGGATTTTCAGGAAGTGATAATCAGGGATTAGACGGAATAGAGGCAGTATATGATGAACAACTGAAAGGAACAAAAGGAAAAATACAAAAAATAACAGATGCAACAGGTGGCGAAATAGAAAAAGAAAGTGAAAATTATGTTAAAGCAATTGATGGAAATGATTTAATTTTAACTATTGATGCTACAATTCAGGGAATAGCTGAAAAGTATTTAAAAGAAGCTTGCATAGAAAATAAATGCACAGATGGTGGAAATATAGTTGTAATGAATCCTAAAACAGGAGATGTACTTGCAATAGCAGGTTATCCAAATTATAACTTGAATGAACCATTTGAACCTAGCACAGAAGAATTAAAACAGCAATGGCCTAACATGTCACAAGCTGAAAGAAATAAAACGATGTTATCTTTATGGAGAAATAAGGCTGTAACAGATACTTATGAGCCTGGTTCTGTATTTAAATTAATTACAGCATCAGCTTCATTACAAGAAGGAATAACTACAACAGATAAAGCAGGGGAGTTTTGCTGTACAGGAGGAATAGAAATTGCAGGTGTTAGAATAAAATGCTGGAGATATTATAGACCACATGGTCCAGAATCTTTGAGAGATGCTTTAATGAATTCATGTAATCCTGTGTTCATAGGATTAGGTCAGAAATTGGGAGTAAACACATATTATAAATATTTGAGAAAATTTGGCTTACTTAACCAAACTGGAATTGATTTACCAGGAGAGGCTACAAGTATATTTTTAAAAGAAGAAAAAGTAGGTCCTGTTGAGTTAGCAACCATAGCATTTGGTCAAAGATTTGAAATAACTCCAATTCAACTTGCAACAGCAGTAAGCACAATTGCAAATGGAGGAGTAAAGGTTACTCCACGTGTTGTTAAACAAATAGTAAATAGTGAAACAGGTGAAATTACTGATATTCCGATAAAAACAGGGGAACAAGTTATTTCAAAAGAGCATGCAAATGAAGTATTAGATATGATGGAATCGGTTGTAGCACTTGGAACAGGTAAAAGAGGTCAGGTAGCTGGTTATAGAGTAGGGGGAAAAACTGGAACATCTGAAGATGGAGTTAATACAAATAAATATGTTGCTTCTTTTTTGGGAGTAGCACCTATATCAGATCCAACTGTTGTTGCATTAGTTACTTTATATGACCCAAAGGGTGAAGCAGGGCATCAAGGTGGAGTTGTGGCAGCACCAGTTGGAGGCCAAGTACTTTCAGAAATTTTACCATATTTAGAATTAACTAAAGATAACGAAAAAGAAGAAGATATAAAAAAACAAGTTGAGGTTCCAAGTGTTGAAGGGCTAAGTATAAAAGAAGCAACTAAAATATTAAAAAATGTGAACTTGAGTATACAAATTGAAAATTCGCCAGAAGATTTAGATACAGAAAATACTATTATTAAAGAACAGGTGCCAAAGAAAGGTATTACAGTATATGAGAGCACAAAAATTATTATAAAAATTTAGAAACACTTATACTAAAAAATAGGGATAGCTTATTTATGCTATCCCTATTTTTTAAAAGGGTGAAATTAATCGAAATTGACTTTGGGTACTTCGTTTGCACTTTCGTCAGCTTCAAAGTATTGCATAGGATAATATCCGCTCATTCCAGCAATTATACTGGTAGGGAATCTTTGAACTGCTGTATTATAGGTTCTTACTTTTTCATTATAATACTGCCGTGCAACAGCAATTCTGTTTTCGGTTCCAGCTAATTCATCCTGTAATGCAATAAATTGCTCACTAGCTTTGAGATCAGGATAACTTTCTGAAATTGCAAGTAGTCTGCCAAGAGCAGAATCTAAAACATTGCTTGCTTCGTTGATACTTTGAATATTTCCGCTTTTAATGCTTCCAGCAAGGTTTGACCTTGCATCAGCAATTTCAGTGAAAACATCTTCTTCATGGGTTGCGTATCCCTTAACAGTTTCTACTAGGTTTGGAATAAGGTCACTCCGTCTTTGAAGTGTTGTCTCAATTTGAGACTGTTGCATTTCGACATCCTCTTTTAAAGATACCAAACTGTTTCTAGTTCCAAAAAACCAGAATACAAACAACAATACCACTACAACGACAACAATTAATGCTTTTGATCCATTTTTCATTGTAAATTACCTCCTAGATGTTTTAATTTATGAATCTTTAATTTTGTTATCGTGAGGCACCACCGCCTCCAGAAAAGCCTCCGCCGAATCCACCACTGGAAAAACCACCTGATGATCCTCCAAAGAATCCTCCATGTGAAGAACTACTGCTATCAGAGCCAACTGAAAAAATTAATATTACGAGGAATATCAAAATTATCCATAACCATAAAGGTATTCCATTGTCAGAATTGTCTTCGACCTGTATATCTTCTTCCAAATTTTGAATATTGATTTCATATTCTTCAGCAAGAACATTTAAAACAGCTTGAACTGTCATTTTTGTTGCTTTAGTATACTTATCATTTTCGCGATAAGGAACAAAGAAAGTATCAAGAATTCGACCACATTTTGAGTCGTTTAAGCATCCTTCTAACCCTCTACCAATTTCAAGTCTTACCTTTTCATCAGAACGAGAGAATAAAAGTAATATTCCATTGTCTTCTCCTTTTTTGCCAATGCCTAAAGTATTAAATAGATTGTTTGAATAATCCTCGATACTTTGGTCAAGCAAACTTTTAACAGATACAACGACAAATTCTATTTCCGTCTTTTTTTCTAGTTCAACTAGCATTTGGTTGAGTTCTTTTTCTACATTATCATCAATGATATTATCTTCATCATAAATGTAGACATCTTTTTCAGCTGTTGGAATGGGAATTTTTTCTGATGTAGTACATGCGGTAAGCATACTCATAAGAATAGCTAATACCAGAAGTAACATCATACAAGAAATTATCCGCCTTTTTCTCATGTTTTTTCATCCTTTTCTTCAGATTACAATCTGATTATTTTGATATATGTTAAATGAGCAAATACTCATGTGCGGTATAGTATATAACATTTTACATAAAATTGCAACTTTTACCTAAAATAAGAAAAGTGGCTTCGCCACATGTACAGGGTTGCAAAGCAACCCGCACAGCCTAAGGTAACTTAACCTTGTTGTATAGCAAAAATCTTCGATTTTTCCTATACAATAAGAAAAGTGGCTTCGCCACATGTACAGGGTTGCAAAGCAACCCGCACAG